>JBIKJM010000054.1:0-7854 GCA_044360985.1 Sediminibacterium sp.
ACAAGCAGTGGCTGCGCAATCTGTGCCATTCTTTAATGAAGACGAAGGCTTATTCATTGCTTTATCTATTGCGAATATGGGTGTGAAGATTGAGGAATTAGAAAAAAGTATGGATAGTGTTGTGAACGAATTAAAGATGGGATTGGTAGGGGAAAGAGAATTCCAAAAAGTAAAAAATCAAATTACCACATCGCTTGTTACAGGAAATGCAACTATGGCTGGTATAGCAGAAAGTTTAGCGAACAATGAAGTGTATTTTGGAGATGCCAATTTAATTAACACAGAATTAGAGAAATACAATAAAGTAACAAGACAAGATGTATTGAATGTGGCTAAGAAGTATTTAAACAAAGACAATCGAATTGTATTGTATTATTTACCTAAAGAAAAACCTACCACTAAATAATCAAGTCATTCTAAAAAGTTTACCTTAAAATAATTTTATGAAAAAACAATTATACTTATTTCTATTTTTAGTTCCATTGGTTACAATGGCACAAAATATAGATCGTTCGAAAGCGCCTATGCCAGGCAAAGCGCCACTTATACAAATTGGTGATCCAGTTAAATTTACTTTAGCAAATGGGTTACAAGTTTTTGTCGTTAAAAACACTAAACTACCACAGGTGAGTGCTACATTGGCATTAGACTATGATGGTTTTGCAGAAGGAGATAAAGCGGGTGTGGCTCAAATGGCTGGTCAGTTGTTAAAAAGAGGTACTACCACAAAAACAAAAGCACAATTAGACGAAGCCATTGAATTTTTGGGAGGAAGCATGTCTACTTCAAGTCAATCGGCATCGGTTAGTTCATTGAAAGGCAATTTCCCAAGTCTTTTAAGTTTATTATCAGAAGTGGTGTTACAACCAGCTTTATCTACAGAGGAATTGGAGAAAATTCGCAAGCAAACCTTATCAGGTATTGAATCAAGCAAAGACGATGCGGATGCAATTTCTGGTAATGTGGTTAAAAAATTAGTTTATGGCGCAACACATCCTTATGGTGAAATGATGACCACTAAGACAGTGAATCAAGTATCTATCGCTGATGTTAAATCATTTTTAAGTACCTACTGGATACCAAATGCCGCTTATTTAATTTTTGTTGGAGACATAGATCCTGCTACTGCAAAAACATTAGCAGAAAAAAGTTTTGGCAATTGGAAAAAAGGCGTGTTTACAAAACAAAATTTTGCCAAGCCTGTTCAGCCTAAACAAACTTATGTGGCAATTGTGGACAGACCCTCAAGCGTGCAAAGTGTAGTTGCGATTGCTGGCGCAGTAGATTTGTTACCTGGATCTTCGAATGTGATTGCAGGCTCAGTCATGAATAATATTTTAGGTGGTGGGTTCTCAGGCCGTTTGTTTGCCAACCTAAGAGAAAAGTACGCATTTACTTATGGCGCTTACTCTTCTTTAAGTCCAAGCAGTCAAATTGGTATTTTCCAAGCAGAAGCATCTGTTAGAAATGAAAAAACAGACAGTTCTGTTCAAGAATTATTACGTGAAATCAATACCATTAGAAATGAGCAAGTAGGAGAGACAGAATTAAGTAGAATGAAGAATTATTTATCTGGTGGATTTGCAAGATCACTTGAGAATCCAGCTACCATTGCCAACTTTGCATTGAATATTGCTCGTAACAATTTACCTGCAGATTATTATCAAAAATACTTGACCAATTTAGCTTCAGTAGATGCAGCAAAAGTGCAAAATGCAGCTAAATTGTTTTTGAATACCAATCAAATGCATATTGTAATTGTGGGTAATGCAAAGCAAATTGCGAAAGGCTTAGAGAAATATGGTCCAATTAAATACTTTGATATAGAGGGTAATGAAGTTGCTGCTCCAACAGAAGTAAAAGCAGATGCTAGTTTAACACCAGCTGCATTGATGGAAAAAGCCATTGCAGCAATTGGTTCAAAGGAAGCATTAGATAATGTGAAAGATGTACAATTAAATGGAACGGCTAATTTAATGGGACAGTCTTTAGAAATGAAACAAACCATTGTAATGCCTGGTAATTCAGTAACGACCATGTCCATGGGTGGCATGGCCATGATGAGACAGGCAGTCGTAGATGGTAAATACTCTGTTTCGCAACAAGGGCAGGAAGCGCCAATTACAGATGATTTAAAAGAAGGCCTTGATGAATCTGCTACACTAGTACCAGAGCAATTATTCCTTACAAAAGGCTATGGTTTAAAGATTGTTGGTGCAGAAAAAGTAGACGGTAAAGATGCGATTGATGTAGAAGTGACTACGCCTTCTAAAAAAGTTTCTCATCGTTTTTATGATGCTAAGACATTCTTATTAGTGAAGACTTCAAAATCAGAAGAAATACCAGGCAGAGGCACTGCAACACAACAACAATATTACACTGGCTATAAAGTTGTGAATGGAGTTCAAATTGCTTCAGAGCAGCTTATGGATTTGGGTCAAATGAAAATAAATATTAAGTACACGGATATCAAAATAAATCAAGGATTAAAGTCAAGCGATTTAAAATAGAGTTAAAATATCCCGCACAAAAAAGCCATCCCTAGGATGGCTTTTTTTATATCAATGCTTTAGACTAGTTTGAATTAGAATCTGATTCCGTATCCAATATTGAAAAACAAATGGTTGCCTTTGTAATCTGCATAGTAACTATTCTTCTCGTTTAAGCGATAAGGAAAAATAGCATCTTTTACCATGGTATTCATAATGGTAAGGTCAATAAAGTGTTTTTCAGTTCTATATCCAATACCACCACTTAAAACTAATTGTGATGCTTTTAAGTTTGCATCTTTATAAGGAGAACCATAAAAAGCAGTTCCTGCTCTTGCCATCCAATTACCATTCAATTTTAGTTCGGATCCAATTTTGAAATTGACGTTATTTTGGTAAGTTTTTTTGATTACATAATTAAGATCATTATAATAATTTATAATCTCTGCGTTATTATCATTGGAGGAGAAACGAGTACCAGCGTAGTTCACTAATTCAATATCAGCACTTATAAATCCTAATGGTTGCGAAGGGGTACTTGGATTTGCGAAAAAGTAACTAGAACTTATGATTGCTTTTGATGGCGTTGTCATTGCGTAGTCGTAACCATTTGGGTAGTAATTTCTACTATTACTATTTATCAAATCAATAGAGCCTATACCGTTGGGCAACTCATTGCTGTACATTTCGGCACTAATTACATCCCTAAAGCTGATTAATTGTGGAGTATGATAAGTAAATCCAAAGCGTAAAGATGGGGCCAATTTATAGATCAAACCAAATTTGGCACCTATCCCAAATCCTTTAGAACTGCTTTCTTCATAAAAGTCAAAATAACCAGTTTCACTAAATTTATTAGTCTTGCTAAAGTTGATCATTGGTAAATTTATACTAGCCCCCATGTATAATTTATCTTGAACATTGCCACCCCAACCAAAAGCAAGTTCATTATAACCACCTTTTGTAACGACATCATTTGTTTGATTTATTGATCCCATTGGGATGGTGGATCTATAATCTGTAATATCACCATTCTTGTCAAAAATCGGCGCTACTACTTTTGAAGCTAAGGCAAGAGAACTACCGTAGATAAAATTTTGTTGTGCTTCAATTAAACTAGCTCCATTATCGTACAATTGATCTGCAAATTTCTCGCTATAACTAGAGTAAGGGTTATTACCCGAAAAAGAATAATGATTATTGTAGTCTGCAATTTGAGTATACGAAACTGAAAAGGCAGTACTGCTCCATCCATTTTTTTTACGACCATCTGCAAGGACAAAACCTAAATTGCCAAGGTTCAGCTTATTAGATGACACGGATGTGTTTGTGTTGAAATAATCAGTACTATTTGTTTTTTTTGAATATTTCGATGTCAATAAAAACTCACTTGATTTGTAAAATCCCAATCCGGCTGGATTTATATGTGTTGATGATAAATCTCCGCCTAATGAGCCCATTGCACCGCCTAATGCATTGCTTCTTGGGGTTCCATGAGGCACAAACCATGAATATTTTAATACATCATCTGGGTCTTGAGAATACGCGTTTAAGCTGAATCCTAATAAAATATATAGTAATATTTTTTTCATAATTATTTATTGCTTTTTTGTAAAGGAGTTTGATTAATGATGAAAAAATACAAACTCATTTATTTTTTGGTGATTAATTTCCTCCACCAGTTCTTGTCCTTCCACCACCTATAAATCCGCCTCCACCTGAACTACTTCCTGAAGAAGCAGGTGCGCTATTGCTTGGGCTTGAAAAGCTTCGGCTTGGGGAACTATTTTGATTTGAGTTATTAGGCGAATTATAATTTCTTGAAGAATTATTAAAGTTTGCAGCTCTTTCATTTGAACTTGAAGTCATCACTCTTTTTATTAAACTGCCAAAACTACTAGAGCTTGGTTGTGATGTATTGCTATTATTGTTTGATCTTGAATAGTTGCCCCCTTGATTATTTTTCAATGCAGAATTACTATTTACGCTTCTAAAGCTATTTGGTGAATTAGATCTAGCTCCAATATTTCCATTGCTATTTGAGTTAACAAAATTGCCATTTTCTCTCACGTTACTCATTCTATTAAATTGTCCATTATTTTTCATGTATGGATTTAAGTTGGTGCGATTTGATTGAATTGGAACACTTTTGTCATAATTTCTAAAGTTGTTAGGGAATCCGCCAAAACCTACACCACCATAATAAATTGGCATGTATGGATTCCAGAATCCTGCAAAATAAGGGTTCCATCCACCCCAGCCACCAAATCCGCCACCCCAGCCACCAAATCCGCCACCCCAACCGCCAAATCCGCCTCCCCAACCGCCAAATCCTCCGCCCCAGAAAGGATCCCAGAAAGGGTCAAAGCCCCATCCACCACCCCAGCCACCAAGGCCTCCGGCCCATCCTCCAAAACCGCCCCATCCACCAATTCCTCCCCAGAAAGGGTCAAAGCCAAATCCGCCGCCCCATCCGCCAAAACCACCACCCCAACCCATTCCAAATCCCATATTAAATCTTGGGTTGTTCCAATAGCCAAAATCGTCGATTGTTGACCAACGGTTTCTGTTTGCCACTTTTAGCCTTAAAAAGCGATCGTCCTGATAATTTTGATAATCTTGGTATTCGGCTTCTTCTGAAGCAGTTGCTTCATTTGAATTATTTCTTGTAGTCGTTTCCGCCTCTTTAGAAGGTGTGAAATATAGATCATCCGTAGCAGCAGTCGTAGTTTGTTGCAAACTAGTACAGCTGGTTAAGAAAAAACTAAAAGCCATTAATAGAACGATGCCGTTGAACCCAATGAGGGATAGGTTGCGTTGCTTTTTCATGTTGTTCATTTTTTGGTTTTAATATGCCCTTGATTTAGCCTACATTTGATAACCTAAAGGTAACAAAGTTTAAAACATAGAACGTTAATATTAGCGGTTTTGTTACAATTTAAAATGTTAAGAATTTTTAGAAAATGGCAAAGGAACTAACGACAAGACAACAGGACTATTCACAGTGGTATAATGACCTCGTTTTAAAGGGGTCACTAGCAGATTATAGTGCAGTAAGAGGCTGTATGGTGATTAAGCCATATGGTTATGCTTTATGGGAAAATATGCAAGCAACATTAGACAAAATGTTCAAGGATACAGGGCATGAGAACGCTTATTTCCCATTGTTTGTGCCAAAGTCCTTATTTGAGGCTGAGGAAAAAAACGCAGAAGGATTTGCAAAAGAGTGTGCGATTGTCACCCATTATAGATTAAAAACAGATCCAAACAATAAAGGCAAGTTGATGGTGGATCCAGAGGCGAAGCTAGAAGAGGAGTTGATTGTGCGTCCTACCAGTGAAGCCATTATTTGGAATACCTATAAAACTTGGATTCAATCTTATCGTGATTTGCCAATTCTGGTAAACCAATGGGCGAACGTGGTAAGATGGGAAATGAGAACAAGATTGTTTTTAAGAACTGCAGAATTTTTATGGCAGGAGGGACATACTGCGCATGCCACCAAGGAGGAAGCGATTGAAGAAACTTTAAAGATGCTCGATGTCTATGCCGATTTTGCAGAAAATTGGATGGCCATGCCAGTGATTAAAGGGGTGAAAACGCCGAACGAAAGATTCGCAGGCGCAGAAGACACTTATTGCATTGAGGCGCTAATGCAGGATGGTAAAGCATTGCAAGCGGGAACTTCGCATTTCTTAGGACAAAATTTTGCAAAAGCATTTGACGTGAAGTTCAGTGATAAGAACAATACTTTAGATTATGTTTGGGCAACTTCTTGGGGTGTGAGTACAAGATTAATTGGTGGATTAGTGATGACACATAGTGATGATGAAGGTTTGGTTTTACCGCCACGTATTGCACCACTGCAAGTGGTGATTGTGCCTATTTTTAAAGGCGAAGAACAGAAAGCTTTATTGGATGAAAAAGTACACGCCATGGTGGCATCTTTCAAAGCTGCAGGGATTCGTGTGAAGTATGATGATTCAGATAACCAAAGACCGGGCTGGAAATTTGCAGAATACGAACTAAAAGGCGTCCCTGTTAGAATCGCAGTGGGTCCTCGTGATTTAGAAAATAATCAAGTAGAAATTGCACGTCGTGATACCAAAGAAAAAACGACTGTATCTATGGATGGCATCACAGCAACGGTTGCACAATTATTATTGGATATACAATCTAATTTATTTGAAAGAGCAAAAAAATACAGAGACGAACACATTACAAAAGTAGATTCTTGGGAAGATTTTATTGCAACACTTGATACCAAAGCAGGATTTGTTTCGGCACATTGGGATGGTACATCAGCAACCGAAGATAAAATTAAGGAGATGACCAAGGCAACCATTCGTTGTATTCCTTTGAACAATGAGCAAGAAGCGGGGACTTGTATTTTGACTGGGAATCCATCTACACAAAGAGTTTTATTTGCTCGTGCTTACTAGTATTTAAGTTAGTATCTAAGTCATTAGCAACATGAAACAGAAACCCATCCCTCCAGCACTCACGCCTTTTTTAGAAGGTAAGGTTTTGTTGATTGATAAGCCCCTGAATTGGACTTCTTTTGACATGGTCAAAAAAGTGAGGTGGTTAACAAAAATCATGAAAGTAGGACATGCGGGCACATTAGATCCGTTGGCAACTGGATTATTGATTATTTGTACAGGTAAGTTTACAAAACAGATCAATGAATTCATGGGCATGCAAAAAGAATACACAGGAAGTTTAGTACTTGGAGCAACAACTGCATCCTATGATTTAGAACAAGAGCCTGAAAATTTTAAATCGATAGAAGCAATTACGGAATTAAAAATTCAAGAAGCGACAAAACAATTCATAGGGACAATTCTGCAAATGCCTCCTCAACATTCTGCGATAAAAAAAGATGGTAAGCGATTGTATGAGTCTGCACGTCAAGGGATCGAAGTAAAAGTGGATCCAAGACAAATCACCATTGAGCAATTTGAGATCACAAAAATTGATTTACCTAATATTGAATTCAGGGTTCTATGTTCAACTGGCACTTATATAAGAAGCTTGGTGCATGATTTTGGAAAAGCACTAGGTGTAGGAGCCTATATGAGTGGTTTAAGAAGAACAAAAATTGGAACATTCAATGTAGAAGATGCCGTACAGTGGGAGGACCTTGAAAAAGAAATTACTACCTTGTTAGAAGGGTAATCCAATTCCAAATTGCCATGCATAGTTGTTTACCTTAAGCCCATTGGCTTTAATTTCATTCCATTTTATGTCACTCAAATTCAACCAGCCATTGTTATTTTGTCGAGTAGGGTCTTTCATCTTTAAGGCGTAATCAATTCTGATAATAAAATAATCAAAGTCCATGCGCAATCCAGTACCAACTGCG
>JBIKJM010000055.1:0-7733 GCA_044360985.1 Sediminibacterium sp.
TGATTTTCTTAATTTCTATGTTATTGACTTTTGCGATTATGGAAGGTGTTACATGGTTAACGCATAAATATGTCATGCATGGTTTTTTATGGTACTTACACGAAGATCATCATCAGCCTACTGGACATTTTTTTGAAAAGAACGATGCATTCTTTTTGATTTTTGCGATTCCAAGTATGGCTTGTATTTTTTATGGTACATTCAATGCCATGCCATGGTTATCGGGTATTGGAACAGGTGTTGCGATGTATGGATTAGCCTATTTCATTGTACACGAAGTAATTATTCATCAGAGAATCAAATGGTTTACAAAATCGAATAATAGATATATCAAAGCCATTCGTTGGGCACACAAAATGCACCACAAACACTTGGGCAAAGAAGATAGTGAGAGTTTTGGTATGCTGATTGTAGCCAAAAAATATTGGGATAAAGTTAAGCGTGACGAAATGATACAAAACAACGGATAACCCATTGCAAGTCGAAAATAAATATGATTATATAATAGCCGGTGCAGGTTGCGCCGGCTATTCTTTGTTATACCATTTATTGCAGGATCCTATTTTAAGTCAAAAAAAGATCTTGGTGGTGGATGCCAATTTTAATAAAGGGAATGACAGGACTTGGTGTTTTTGGGAAGATAGCATTGGCCCCTTTGAAACTATTATTTGTAAAAAATGGTCCAATATAGAAGTTTTAAAAGGGTCAATGCATCGTTCATTACCAACTGCTCCTTTTGAATATAAAATGATACAAGGGATTGATTTTTACCAATACATCAGTGATTTTGCAAAAGGTTTTGGCAATGTGGAATGGGTGGCGTCAAAAATTTTAAGCATTGACTCTATCAATGCTAACAGTGCAAGGGTCAATTGGGAAGGGGACAGTGCAAATGCAGGATATGTATTTTCAAGTATCAATGGGGAGCGCATCCAATCAAAACTTTGGCAACATTTTAAAGGTATTGTAGTGGAATTTGATAATCCTGTTTTTGATGCGCATATTGCAAGATTAATGGATTTTAATGTGCCTCAAATGGATGCAACAGCTTTTATGTATTTACTCCCATTAACAGATAAAAAAGCATTGGTGGAGTATACCTTATTTTCACCTTCAATTTTAGAAGAGTTAAAATATGATACTGTACTAAAAGCCTATATGGAGGAGCATTATAAAGGACAAACCTATCAAATTCAACATACCGAAATGGGTGCCATACCAATGACTTCTAAAAAATTTACTTCCAATGATGGTGCGGTTGTTTCAATAGGGACCATGGGGGATGCAGTCAAGGCAAGTACGGGTTATGCTTTTCAATTTATCCAGAAGCAAACCCAACAGATTGTACATCAATTAAAATTAAATCAGGCCTTGAATCCTGCCGTGCATCATACAAGGCATCAATTTTACGATGCAGTTTTATTATATATTCTTGAAAATCAAAAAATGGCAGGGGATGAAATCTTTGCTCGCATATTTAAAAAAAATGGGGCAGCTACTGTTTTTAAATTCTTATCTAATACATCATCTTTACTGGATGATATAAAGATTATGACCAGTTTACCAACACAAATTTTCCTGCCTGCGGCTATTAAAGTACTCTTTCGACGGTAAGTTATTGGCGCAATTTCATAATTTTGTTTATGGCCTTGTCGTACAATGGTTAGTACAAGCGTTTCCGAAGCGCTAAATCCCAGTTCGATCCTGGGCTTGGCTACAAGTTTCATACAATGTTTAGATAAAAATCGATATTTTTGATCCTAATCAATTGACTGTAAATTAAGTTCCCCTTGTTATTGTTTATCACCATATTAGGTTTTATTGTTTCATTGCTATTGCTCATTAATATTAAAGAGTCCAATAGGGTAAACTTGTTTTTATTCGCTTTCTTCTTTATCAACAATTTGTATTCTCTTGCACATTATGCTACAATTTATTCTGGTAATAAAACAATGGTTGCTATTTTATTAGTCAATTTTACACCATTATTTTTATTGACAGGTCCAATGCTTTTTTTTTATGTGAGAGGGGTATTGAGAGATGATTACAAATTTGAAAAATTTGATTGGTTGCATTTTATTCCCGCCTTTATTTTACTAGTCAATATATTACCGCATTTGTTTTCAAGCTATGCGTATAAATTATCTTTTGCAGAGAGAGTATTAATGAACCCAGCTGAGATTTTAAATAATATTAATTTATTTGTGCCATCTACAGTTAATTTTTTTTTAAGACCCATTATTGGTTTGGTTTATGTTGGTGTATGTATAAGATTAGTGTTCTTAAAATTTAAATTTGAAAAGCCAGAGGATAAGCAGTCCTTATTAATTTATAGATGGCTAAGTTTATTGATTTTTAACACTTTACTTGTTTATGTCAGTTTTTTAATATTTACTATTTTTTCTTTTCAAACCTTGGACTATAAAATGGCGGAGGTAAGGGGGTATTATTTCTTAAATATTTCCTTGATTGGATTGGTCTTGTTTAATACTACTCTATTGTTCTTTCCGAACATTTTATATGGGTTACCGCAACTTGATTTTTTACTACCTAATAGGATAAAAGCAGCTGTGTCAGTCGCAGAACCTAAAAAGATGGTAAAAAGTTTTGAGATTTCAGAGGGTAAATTGCAATTGTTACATGAAAAAATTGAAACATACAGCCTAACTAAGCCCTATTTAAATCCAGAGTTTAGCCTATCTGTCATGTCTGCAAATACAGATATACCGGTGCACCATTTGAGTTATTACTTTAATGAACACTTAAATATTAATTTTAATATGTGGAAAAACGACCATAAAATCAATTATGTCGTTGAGCAAATTGAAAAAGGGAATAATGAACTTCTTACTTTAGACGCCTTAGCAAAACAAGCTGGTTTTGTTTCAAGGACTACTTTTCTAAATGCATTTAAGCAAAAAACAGGTCTTACGCCTTCAGAGTACCTTAATCGATAGATTTTAATCTAAACTTTGTTCAGGTTTTATAAATCTGTACAAGGTTAAGCACTCCATATCTAGACATATGTCTGCATTATTCTAATTTGCGCCGTCTTAGCGCATGCGCTTAGTTTTTGCCATATCGGTGAGAGCTATTTTATTTTTAGAATAATTATATATGAATTGCAGATTTTTAGTATTAAGTGTTTTTTTTATATGTTTTGCAGCTAGCTTAAGCGCACAAACTACTCCTGTACTCAAAGACACTGTGTTAACTCAAAGACAAAAGGATCGTTTGTTTTTAAGGCAAGCAGGGCAGGACCAAATAGCTAAAATCAAAAAAAACATCACCAAAACCTGGAATAAGGTTTTTGTAGGTTTTACGGACAATGATGTCATGTTAATGGCTGGAATGAACTTTGCCAAGCAAAGTATTCGTGCCAACGACTATACATCTCCCTTTATCTATGCTGTTGAACAAAAAAATGTGTACAAGCCTGGATTTATAGTTGGTTTTAGGGTAGATGGTAAGTACAAAGAAAAGCATCCATATGCAGTAGCATTTACTTTAAATAAGTATGCCAGTGGAACCAATTATAAAGAAACTAAATCAGTTGAACCATTTAATGGTAGCTTTTCCAACTTCAAAGCAGCAGAACAGTCACTTAGTTTAAATATGACTGCCTTGTACAAAAAAATCATCCCTATATCTGATACATCTAAGTATAAGTTTTATGTAGTGGCTGGTCCAAGTTTGGACATTCGTTTATCTGGACAAGGATTAGACAATCAAGTGAATTACAATTACAGAAAAATGTTCCTAAGAGCGCATCTAGGTGTAGAATTTGTAAATGATGATTTCTATACGATCTTCTTTCACTACAAACAAGGGTTACACTCAATTACTAAATCACCTATTCAAACAGGATTTAACAATTTTGATTTGGGGATGTTGATCAAAGCAAGTGATTTGTTCTAAACACAAAAGAAAAAAACAATGAAAAAATATTTAAACCTAATCATCACATTTTTATTTGCTCTGTTAAGTATAACAAATCTTACTAGTTGCAGTAAAGATAGCAGTGGGGCAGAGATTAAGTTGACACAACAAATGTTATCGGAAAAAACATGGTTCTTAGATTATAGCATTACAGGTACAAGTAAAAGAACTTATTTAGGACAGTCAACTTATTTTATTGACTTTTTAAAGAATGACAGCACTAACGATTCAGATGGACTGAATGGAAAATATTCGGTAGAAAAAATTGGCAATATTCTACAAATTCATGTGACTGCGAAAACGAGCAGTATTAATTCAGTGGATTATGAGATTATTTATAATATTGAATCTATAGGTAGGAGAAATCTTATTCTATATTTTACTTTACCAGGCGAAACTGTCCCAACAAAGAGGTACTTCAGCACAAAAAACTAATATGAGAAAAATAGTTTTATTTTTTATTTTTTCGTCTACGATTCTATTTGTAAAAGCTCAAACGGGACTTTTCGTGATGAGCTCTATTGGCGCCATGCCAGGAACTGCTAGTAATGGTTTAGCAATCAATTTTAACAGTATTGCTGCATGTATTGATGTACAAACAGGAGTGGCGGTATTAAATGGCGCAAGAGGAAATGGTCAGTTTGCAATTAATTGCGAAGTCACTATGAAATTTAATTCACTTGGAATAAAAATGTATCCAAATCCTGTGAACAATTTAACTAAAGTGAAATTCAATAATACACCGCCTTTGACCGAAACTTTTAACTTGACCATTTGGACAACAGAAGGCTTCCTTATCAAAACACAAAAAGAAACTGGCTATAATTTATTTCAGGGATTGAATATAGACTTAAGTGCTTTGATTGCAGGCACCTATGTATTAAAAATTGAATCGCCAGCTTATGTAGATGCGATTAAATTTATCAAAACAAATTAATTGAGCTTTTAATAAAGCATAATAAAATGAAAAGAACGAATATGAAATATATGTTGAACCTTAAGATGGGATTGATTTGTTTTATAACCTCAATGTTATTGAATCAAACAGAAATCCTAGCACAAACCCCAGGCACAGGAATCTTTTTTCAAGCAATTGCAAGAGATCAATATGCCAATCCTGCAAAAGACAGGAAAATATATGTGCAATCTAGTATTGTACAAGCTACAGCTACAGGCACAAAAGTATTAATAGAAACACATCAGACCACAACTGACGGATCAGGCGTATTTAGTATTAGTGTGGGGCAGGGAACTAGAACAGGTGGGACAGTGGCCAATTTAGATAAAGTAGAATGGGCAAAAGGTCCGTATTATTTAAATTTAAAAATTTCAATTACACCAATGGCACCTATTGCCAATTGGGATTATACTAAAGATTGGATTGACTTAGGGACTTCTCCTTTTGGTACCGTTCCTTATGCTTTGTATTCAGGAAGTTCTGGTGCATTGGATGATAAATTAAGTATTGCAGATACATCAAAAATGTTAGCAATTTATGCAAAAGCACAAGTAGTTAATAGTTTATCAACTCAAGTAAGTAGTAAATTATCTGCATCTGATACAACTACTATGTTGGCTCCTTATGCAAAAATGGTTAGTGCATTGGTTGCTTCAAATATCACATCATTGACTGCTACAGCTGTGAATGCTGCTTTAGATAGCAAAGTGAACGTTGCAGATAGTGGAAAGCTTTATGTTACGCCACTTCAATTAAAAGGAGTCACTTTTGATACAACAAGTTTAATTTCTAAAATAAACAAAAAAATAAATCTTTCAGATAGTACAACAGTTTTTGTAACCCCATTACAATTGGCTGCAAAAACATTTGATAGTACAACCATCTATACACAATTAGGTACAAAATTGAATAAAGCGGACACTGCTAGCTTATCAAGTCGAATTAATTTAAAATCAAACACAACAGATGTAACAACTGGGTTGGCTTTAAAGTTTAATAAAGCAGATACAAGCCTATTATTACAAAAAGCAGATACGGCTACTTTATCTAATCGAATCAATTTAAAAGCAAATACCACAGAACTCACAAGTGGTCTGGCTTTAAAGTTTAATAAAGCAGATACAAGCCTATTATTACAAAAAGCAGATACGGCTACTTTATCTAATCGAATCAATTTAAAAGCAAACACAACTGATGTTACAAGTGGATTAGCTTTAAAGTTTAATAAAGCAGATACAAGCCTATTATTACAAAAAGCAGATACGGCTACTTTATCTAATCGAATCAATTTAAAAGCAAATACCACTGATGTAAATAGTGGATTGGCATTGAAATTGGATGCTTCTCAAAAAGGTGCAGCTAGTGGAGTTGCAAGCTTAGATATAAATTCTAAAGTTCCTGCGTCACAAATTCCTGTCGTTTCCTTCCAAAGTGCCAATGTGGTGGCATCGCAAGCAGCTATGCTAGGATTGTCTCAAGCAGTGGTAGGAAGTATTGCCATTCGAACAGATAGTAGTAAAAACTTTGTTTTAAGTGGAGCTGATCCAAGTATTCGAGCGAACTGGGTAGAGCTTGCTGTTCCAACTTCTGTTACAACAATTAATGGAATACCTGGTGCCTATGTAACCTTAACTACTAATGAAATTGGCGAGGGCACTAATAATAAATATTATACAGACGCCAGAGCAAGAAACGCCATCAGCGCTTCTGGTCCATTAAATTATAATGCTGCAACTGGAACACTTACAATGACTGCTGCAACAACATCTAGTAATGGTTATTTAAGTTCATCAGATTTCACAACATTTAATAATAAACAAAATGCATTAGTTGCTGGAACAGATTACGCAACACCTTCAGGTAATATCACAGGAAATGCTGCTAATGTGACTGGTGTTGTATCTATCGTAAACGGTGGAACAGGAACGACTACGGCTACAGGGGCTTTAACAACCCTAGGTGCAGAACCAACTGCTAATAAAAGTATCGCAACAGATTTAGGAAATACGAATCCAAGTGACACACTTTTTCCTTCTCAAAAAGCGGTAAAAAGATATGTTGATGCGCAAACAGCAGCAGCTGGTGTATTAGATGGTACCATTACGAATGCAAAGTTAGCAGGTAGTATTACTGCAAGTAAATTAATTGGAACTGATATTACGACAGTTGGAACAATTACATCTGGTGTTTGGAGTGGAACAACGATCGCATTGAATAAAGGTGGTACCGGCGCGACAACTGCTGCAGATGCAAGAACAAATTTAGGATTAGTAATTGGTACGAATGTGATGGCTGCAAATGCAATTACCACTTTAACTGGGGATGTAACAGGGTCAGGTAATGGAAGTTTTGCAACAACTGTAAATACGGTAGGAGGTGTAAGCTCTGCAACGATTGCTACTCTGCCTACTTCAGTCAATACAAATACAGCAAGCATCACGGCAAACACTACAGCAATCAATACAGAAGCAACAACTGCTAGAGCAGCAGAATTGGCATTGACCACAAGTGTAAATGCGAATACAGCAAGTATTACAGCAAATACAGTAAGTATTAATGCAAATACTGCAAGTATCACGGCAAACACTACAGCAATCAATACAGAAGCAACAACTGCTAGAGCAGCAGAACAGGCATTGACCACAAGTGTAAATGCGAATACAGCAAGTATTACAGCAAATACAGTAAGTATTAATGCAAATACTGCAAGTATCACGGCAAACACTACAGCAATCAATACAGAAGCAACAACTGCTAGAGCAGCAGAACAGGCATTGACCTCAAGTGTGAATGCTAATACAGCAAGTATTACAGCAAATACAGTAAGTATTAATGC
>JBIKJM010000056.1:0-7723 GCA_044360985.1 Sediminibacterium sp.
ATCTACTTAGGTACACAAGGTTTGTTAAAAGAAGTAGCGGTTAAAAACATGAAAGATTTTGAAGCACATTTCTTGTTAGAGATGTCTAATAAATTACCAAATGTATTGGCTGAATTCAAAAAAGGTAATTTACCTGAGGATGGATTAAAGCAGTTGGTTGAATTGGCGAATGGCTTAATTCCTCAATACAAATAAGTTTATACTTGAATATAAAAAGCCCCGAATTTTCGGGGTTTTTTTGTGAATAGACAGTGGATTCGCAACAAATAATTCAATTGATTGTTATAGTTATATGTCAGTGATTAAAGTACAAGCATTAAGTAAAAACTTTGGTGCCATAAAAGCAGTAGACCAGCTTTCCTTTGAAGTAGCAGCGGGTCAGGTATATGGTTTTTTAGGACAAAATGGTTCTGGAAAAAGTACGACCATTCGGATGTTACTTTCCTTAATTCATCCTTCCCAAGGACATATTGAAATTTTTGGCCAATCTTTAACAGATAACCGATCTGCAATTTTAGAGCAAGTTGGTGCAGTCATAGAACGTCCAGATTTATATCCTTACTTGACTGCGCAGGAGCATTTAAGTTTATTTGCAAAATTACGTAAGCAAAAAATCACTGCAGCAAAAATAGAAGCCACTTTAACACAAGTAGGATTGCTTGCAAGGGCCAACGACAAAGTGCAGACCTATTCCTTGGGGATGAAGCAAAGATTAGGGATTGGTATTGCATTGTTACATGATCCTAAATTGATCATTTTAGATGAACCAACCAATGGATTGGATCCTCAAGGTATTGCAGACATTCGACAATTGATCAAATCGCTTTCTAAAGAGGAAGGTAAAACAGTATTGGTATCCTCGCATTTACTTTCAGAGATTGAACAAATAGCAAGTCATATATTGATCATCCACCAAGGCAAAAAAATGGCAGAAGGTCCTACCTCAAGTTTATTGGATCCCAACAAAACCATTGTTCAAATCAAGACCTTAGATGACTTAGGCGCAAAGCAAAAATTAATGGTATCTGCCTATTCTACTAATCTATTGGAACGCACCGAGGGGCTATATCTGCGTATCCCTAAATTAGAAATTCCTGCATTGAATGCTTTTTTAGTCGCATCTAATATCGACCTAGTATCCTTAGAGGCAAAAAATTCCTTGGAAGATTATTTTTTACAACTTACTTCAACTTATTAATATGTGGCCCATTATTCAAATTGAACTTTTTAAAATTTACAAAAGGCCTAGAACCTATATTGCTTTTGGTGCGATTGCTGCATTGATTTTAGTGATTCAAATGGGATTGAAAATTGACGGTGAAGCTTATGCCGCATTTTTGATGAAGGATATCAATGATACCTTAACGGTGGATGGCAAAGTATTAAATGGGTATTTGATTTGTTATATTTTACTACAATTATTACTAGTACATGTGCCTTTATTGGTAGCCTTAATTGCGGCTGATATGCTTTCTGGGGAAGCCAATTTAGGGACTTTGAGGTTGTTGTTTACCACACCTTATAGCCGAACACAGTGGGTCTTGGCTAAATTTGTGGCAGCTAGTTTGTACACCATTTTATTATTAATCTGGTTGGCCTTTCTTGCGCTATTTCTAAGTATGTGGATTTTTGGTACAGATGATTTATTCCTGATGAAATCGAATTATGTAGTCTTGATTCAAGAACAGGATGTTTTTTGGAGGTATCTAGGTGCATTTGTTTTTGCAAGTTTCTCCTTACTAACGGTAGCAGCTTTAGGATTCTTGATGTCTAGCTTAGCGAATAATTCAATTGGTCCAATTGTAGCAACCATTAGCGCGATTGTTTTCTTCACCATCTTAAGCACTTTAAATATACCGTTGTTCAATATAGTGAAGCCCTATTTATTTACAACTCATATGAACAATTGGAAAGAATTTTTTGACATACAGGTGAATGATTCAAATGATGCAATCACAGGTAGTATTTTAAATGTGGCAAAAATTAAAAATTCAATCATTATTCTTGCGATACATATTGCTTTGTTTGTAGGGGCTTCTGTTTGGATCATGAAAAAGAAAGATATTTTAAGCTAAGATTGAATTAAAAATATAATTTGTGTGGTATGAAAAAATTGACTTTACTTATTGTAGGAATATGCCTAATCCAGGTCGCTGCCTTTGCGCAATCCAATCCCTTGATTGAAAGAGTGACTAAGAAATTGAATTTGGTCAATGACTATGTAGCAACAGGTGTTATGAAAACGGATGTTGCATTTATCAAAGCTTCATTGGGAAAGGTCAAAGTGTATTTCAAGAAACCTAATCTACTAAAAGTTAAAAAAGAAGGGGGCATCTCATTGCTTCCTAAAGGTGGCGTGTCTGTGACAATCAATGCCTTATTGAACAACAAACAATATATCGCTATCGAATCGGGTGTGCAAATTTATAAAGGCAAATCATTGCAGGCAATTAAATTGATTCCAACCGATGAAAAATTAGATTGGGTAATTTCTACACTATGGATTGATCCGGTGGACGCTTTAGTTTATAAGACCTTTACCACTACAAAAGAAAATGGCACATATGAGATTACCATGGAATATGGCCAATACGCTAATTATGGCCTACCTAGTAAGCTTATTTTTGGTTTCAACACCAAGGACTATAAGTTGCCCAACGGTATTACTTTAGAATTTGGAGACGAAGATCCTGCAGCAAAACAAAAAGCTTTAAAGCAAAAAAAAGGTACTATCGAAATTACTTATGCGAATTATGTGATTAATCAAGGCGTTTCCAATTCCATGTTTTAAATTGTGTAGGATGAAATATCTATTTGTCTTTATTTTACTAATACAGTTGCCAACTCAAGCACAGTCAATCAACCAATCAAAAGCTTTGGAGGCTGCTGTTATGCAATTTAATCAGACAAACAGCCCAAGTTCCTATACACAACTATTTCTAAAATTTGAACAACTCTATAGTTTGGATAAAACCAATTGGTTGATTCCTTATTATGCTGGAATGACTAGATCAATCATGTGTCTATTGAAAATGGGCGATAGAGATGCGCTAGCCAATGATGCTTTATTATGGGTGGGCAGGGCAAAGTCCATTATGCCAAATGACGAAGTGTATTGCGCAGAAAGTTTAGCCTATACTGCTAAGATGTCGGTGAATCCTGCATTGAGGTGGTTGGCCTATGAAGGTAAAGTTAAAAACGCCTTAAGTTTGGCTAAGAGGTTAAATCCAAATAATCCTAGGGCCTATTTATTGGAAGCCAATATCCAACAAAAATTACCTTTTATATTTGGAGGAGGATGTAAGTCAGCTAAGCCATTGATTCAAAAAGCAGAATTGTGTTTTAATGTTCAAACTAAAGGGAGTTCAGTGGAACCATCTTGGGGTATTCAATCCTTAGTGAAATTGAAAAAAGCATGTCCTTTTTAAATGCATTTAAAAATTAGATCAATTTTCGTCTAATCTTTCATCTACTGCATTTGCAAACATTCTTGCACTAATTTTCTTCAACGGATTCAAGCGCATATCACGATAGCCTTGTCTTGCATGAATAATTCGTATACATTCAAAAATACTTGCTGTAAATGAACTTGCATCTGCCTTGTCTTTACCTGCGATATCAAAAGCAGTGCCATGGTCAGGACTTGTTCTAACAATTGGTAATCCGGCAGTGAAATTCACGCCTTCTCCAAAAGCTAAAGACTTGAATGGGATCATGCCTTGGTCGTGGTACATTGCCAAGACGGCATCAAATTTTTCATGTTGTCCTCTTGCAAAAAAAGCATCTGCAGAATAAGGCCCATAGACCAGCATCTGTTGCTTGGCTTCTTTAATTGCAGGAGCGATGATTTCTATTTCTTCTTTACCAATTAAGCCATCGTCACCTGCATGCGGGTTCAATGCCAACACAGCAATACGGGGCTTGTCTATACCAAAATCTTTTTGTAAGCTTCTTTGTAGGATTTGTAATTTCTGTTTGATTTTAGCCTTGGTAATATGTTGTGCAATATCTTGAATCGTCAGGTGCTCTGTAACCAAAGCCATTTTTAAATTTTCAGCTACCAATAGCATTAGGTTTTCTACATTCCCAAATGCGTGTTGCAAATAAGGAGTGTGACCACTAAAATTGAAGTTAGGTGACTGGATATTTTTTTTATGGATGGGTGCGGTCACTAAGCCGTCAATTTTTTTATTTTTTAAAGCATCTACAGCTTTTTCTAAAGAGATTAATGCATATTTTCCACCCACATCTGTAAGTGCGCCTGGTTCAATTGTTGCTTCTTCTTCCCAGCATTGAATCAAGTTAATTTGTTTTGGATTCAGCTTGTCCAAATCTGGTGCGGTTGAAAAAGGCATTTGAAAATCGGGAATCCCTTTACTATAAAAATTAATTGCTTTATGATTTGCAAAAATAACTGGTACCATAAATTCGAGTAGGCGACTGTCAGACAATGATTTGATGATTAATTCAAGTCCAACGCCGTTTAAATCTCCGCAAGTGAAGCCTATAATTGGTTTTCTTATGTCTTGGTTCATATCCAGTTGATTAGGGTGTAAAAGTACGGACAAAAACCTAACTTTGCTTCATGCAATACACCCTTAAAAAGTCATTGGGTCAACACTTTCTAAATGATGTCCAAATTTGTCTACAAATCAAAGCTGCGCTATCAGAGGCGCCTATGGACCAGTTATTGGAAATTGGTCCAGGTGCAGGTGCTTTAACGCAACATATTTTGGACCTGCCTTTGCAAGCATTTAAAGCGGTAGAATTAGATCGTGAAAAAGTGGCATATCTCTTACATACCTATCCTCAATTGGAAGGTAAATTAATCAATGAAGATTTTTTAGAAACTGCCATTCCTTTTGAGGGTCAATTTACGCTCATTGGTAATTTCCCTTATAATATTTCTACACAGATTGTGTTTAGAGTTTTAGATTGGAAAGCACAAGTGCCTGTGATGATTGGCATGTTTCAAAAAGAAGTAGCAGAAAGGATTGCAGCCAAGCCACATTCAAAAGCTTATGGTATTTTGAGTGTATTGACTCAAGCATTTTATGAGGTGGAATATTTATTTGATGTGCCACCTTCTGCATTTACACCACCACCCAATGTCATGAGTGGGGTCATTCGTTTAAAACGCAAAACAACATTCCCTGAATTTAGCTCAATAAAAAGTTTCTATCATATTGTTAAAATGGCATTTGGTCAAAGACGAAAAATGTTGAGAAATCCATTGAAACCTTATTTTACGACGGAACAATTACAAGACCCTATTTTTACTAAGAGAGCGGAGAACTTGACCTATCAAGACTTTGCGGACCTTACATTTAAAATGCACAATCCTTAATCTATGTCTAAAAAAGTTATTGTAACGGCAGCGGTGCATCCTTTTTTATTAGCAACGCTAGAACAAAAAGGTTTTGAAATTAGTTACGAACCTACGATTACTTATGATCAACTAAGCCTGCAAATTTCAGATGCTGTAGGATTGATTGTGACCACAAGATTAAAAATTGATGCAAGGATTATTGAAGCAGCAAAGGCGTTAAAATGGATTGGTCGATTGGGAAGTGGGATGGAATTAATTGACACCGACCTAGCAGAATCCAAAGGCATTCTTTGTGTGAGTAGTCCAGAGGGAAATTGCACTTCCGTAGGAGAACATAGTTTGGGCTTGTTATTGAATTTAATGCATCGCATCCACCACGCATATGGTGAAATCAAAATGGGTCAATGGGTGAGGGAGGGAAATCGTGGAGATGAACTTACTGGGAAAAAAGTAGGCATTATTGGATTTGGACATACCGGCACAGCCTTTGCAAAAGTATTGACTGGATTTGGTGTAGAGCTCTTAGCCCATGATATTCTTCCTAGGGCTCTGGGAAATCAACTATTACCAGAAGTAAAAATGGTCCAATTGGAAACCATCCAAGCCCAAGCGGAAGTGATTAGTTTACACCTGCCATTAACCCCTTTGACGCAGCATTTTGCCAATACCCGTTTTTTTGAAGCACTACAAAATCAACCCTATTTTTTAAGCACTTGTAGGGGTGGAGTTACATCGACCCAAGCATTGCTTGAAGCGCTTCAGCATCAACAAATTAGAGGGGCTGGATTGGATGTCCTAGAAAATGAACAGCTAGATACCTATAACCATGCCGAAAAGGCCAATTTAGCAGCCTTAATGGCCCTGCCAAACTTCATTTTAACCCCCCATATTGCGGGTTATAGCCAGGAGGCTTATTATAAGATGTCCAAGATCCTGTTAGAAAAATTAGGGCTCATTTGACCCTAATATGATATCTTTGTAACATGCAACGCTTCAATTATGTGGCGTTGTATTTTTTTTATAAAAACTGAAGGTATGAGCGAAACAAACGTATATGTAACCCAAGAGACTTTTGATAAAATGCGTGAGGAATTACAACGCATGAAATCTCATGATCGTCCAGCGGCATCAAGAGCGATTGCAGAAGCAAGGGAAAAAGGAGACTTAAAAGAAAATGCCGAATATGATGCAGCGAAAGAAGCACAGGGCATGTTAGAATCTAAAATCAAGCAATTAGAGGTAGCTGTATCCAATGCAAAGATTGTGGACACGAGTACCATTGATACAAGTAAAGTGACCATATTGACCAAAGTGACCATCACCAATTTGGCGACAAAAAAAACGGTTACGTATCAATTGGTAGGAGAGAAGGAAGCTGATTTAAAAGCAGGTAAAATTTCTGCATCTTCTCCAATTGGAAAAGGATTGATTGGTAAAAAAATCGGCGATACTGCAGAGGTTCAAGCACCTAATGGTGTAATGAAATTCAGCATCGATAATATTACCATATAGTAATACCCTTCAATCTACAATGACTATTTTTTCAAAAATAATACAAGGAGAAATCCCTGCCTACAAGATTGCGGAGAATGATTTATTCATTGCATTCTTGGATATTTTTCCTTTGCAAAAAGGGCATGTATTGGTGGTGCCTAAAATAGAAGTGGATAAAGTATTTGAACTGCCAGAAAGTTACCTTTCTGAGTTATTGGTCTTTGCAAAGCCCATCGCAAAAGCAATAGAGGCTAGTTTTCCATGTAATCGCGTTGGTATGGTCACTGTTGGATTAGAAGTGCCTCATGCGCACCTACACCTGATTCCAATCAATCAAGCCGAAGACCTTAATTTTTCCAATCCAAAATTACAATTGGCTAAAGAAGAATTTATCGCCATACAAGATTTGATCATTACCAAATTACCATGATTATTCTTGCATAGCTCGATGGCTTTGAAAAAGATTTAATCTTTTAATTGGGCTGTCTTTTTATACGGGTCTTATTTTTTTAAACGTGCTGGATTTTTTTGAATAAAATCATCCCAACCTTTTAAACCCTTGCCAGTACTAATCACTGGTCGATTGATTTGATGCCAATGACATAATGCTACTGCAAGCGCATCGGTGGCATCGTAGTGCTTCGGTTTTTCTTTTACATTCAAAACACGTTCTAACATTTTCCAAACCATATCTTTATCCGCATTGCCGTTGCCTGTAATGGATTGCTTTACTTTTTTGGGTGCATATTCTGTCACTGGTGTATTGTAATGCATGGCTGCTGCAATGGCAACACCCTGCGCTCTTCCTAACTTTAGCATACTCTGCACATTCTTTCCAAAGAAAGGAGCTTCAATTGCAAAATGCGCTGGATGATAAGTTTCCATCAATTCAATAATCTT
>JBIKJM010000057.1:0-7710 GCA_044360985.1 Sediminibacterium sp.
CATACTTCTATGAACCATATCTACCTCATGATAGGCGGCAATATAGGGAACCGTTTGGTCAACTTAGAAAATGCTCGAAATAGCATTGAACAAAGATGTGGCCCCATTCAAAAGCAGTCCTCCATCTACGAAACCGAGGCTTGGGGATTTAAAGATCAGCCCGCATTTTACAATCAAGCCTTATGCATCGAAACTGCGTTGAGCCCAAAAGACTTAATGGCTATGCTTTTAGAGATTGAGGTGGACATGGGCAGGGAAAGATTAATGCCCCTTGGGCCTAGAACCATCGATTTGGATATCATTTATTATAACCAAACAATCATGGAAGTACCTGGATTAACCATTCCACATCCAAGACTAGCAGAACGCAATTTTGTATTGGCGCCCTTGGTGGAGATAGCCCCTGATTTTGTGCATCCGATCCTTCATAAAACGAATGCTGCACTCTACAAAGCCTCCAAAGATGCCTCTGTTGTGCATAAAAAAACCGACCTATAAAGGATCCAAAACTTATCTTTGAACGCAAGCATTAGAAGCATTATGAAGCATCATTTTATAGCAATTGAGGGGAATATTGGTGCAGGAAAGACCACGCTGTCACAATTACTCGCACAACATTACAATGCAAAACTGGTTTTAGAGGAATTTGCGGACAACCCATTTTTGAGTAAATTTTATGAGAACCCAAAACAATACGCCTTCCCATTGGAGCTATTCTTTTTAGCAGAACGATTCAAGCAACAACAAGAGATGGTGAAGTCCAATGACCTGTTTCAAAACATCACTGTTTCGGATTACATTTTTACGAAATGCTTACTCTTTGCTAAGGTGAATTTACCCGAGGAAGAATTTAGATTGTATCAAAAAATGTTTGACGTTTTTGTACAACAATTGACCCAGCCGGATATCCTGATTTTTTTACACGCCCCAGTCAATAAATTACAAGGGAATATTAAAAAAAGGAACCGAAAATTCGAACAATCTATCCCGGACGAATACTTATTTAAATTACAGGAGACCTATACTAGCTATATCAAACAACATAATATCAAAACTATTTTTGTGGACGCTAGTAATGCAGATTTCTTATACAACGAAAAGCATTTTAAAGTCATCACTGACGCCCTTGACAAAGACCTAGAAGAAGGCCAACATTATTTTACACTTCCCTAGCCACACCTTATCAATATAGTTATGGAACAAAATGCACCACAATTAACCAAAGATCCATTTGCCGCTTTAAGGATCATTGAGTTTAGAAATTTAATGATTGGGCGTTTTTTGTTTATCATGGGATTGAGGATGATGGGCACATTGGTTGGCTGGTGGATTTATGAATTGACCAACGAGCCCTTTGCCATTGGATTGATTGGTTTAGCAGAAGTCATTCCTGCAGTATCCCTTGCTTTATATGCTGGTCATGTGATTGATAAAAGTGAGAAAAGAAAAATTATTTTAGGAGGCGTTTCACTCTACTTTTTATGCGCTATTAGTTTAATGCTTTTGTCCTCCTCCTATGGTAAAGCACAATTGGGCAACTTACAAATAGCCATCGGTATTTATTTTGTCATTTTTTGCACAGGCATCATCCGATCATTTACCGGCCCTGGCTTTGGTACTTTGGTGGGTGAAATTGTTCCTAAAAATTTATTACAAAATGCCACTACTTGGAGTCAAGGCATGTGGCTGAGCGCCTCAGTAGTAGGGCATGCAAGTGTTGGTTTTATGATTGCAGGTTTTGGTATTCATGGCTCTTTAATCCTTGTGGTATCCTTAGTTGCAATAGGCTTTTTCTTTATTCAAAAAATTAGTGCAAGACCTCCGCACCCCACTGTAGTAGAACAAAAACCTTTGGAGAGTGTGAAAGAAGGATTGCGTTTTGTATTAAATAGTAAAGAATTATTAGGGGCACTATCATTGGACTTATTTGCTGTGCTTTTTGGTGGCGCAGTTGCAATGGTACCCGTTTTTGCAAGAGATATTTTAAAGGTAGGACCTATCGGATTTGGCTGGCTCAATGCAGCAACTGATATTGGCGCTATGCTAATTATTATTATCATTACTATTTTTCCAGTACAAAGAAAACAAGGTAAAAAATTATTACTTGCAGTCGCTGGCTTTGGTGTCTGCATTATTGTTTTTGCAGTTTCAAAATTATTCTGGATCTCATTTGCAGCATTGTTAATGAGTGGTATTTTAGATGGATTTAGTATGATTGTACGAGGCACCATTGTTCAGCTCAAAACACCAAGCCATATGCGAGGCAGGGTGATGTCGGTGAATTCAATGTTCATTAATAGCAGTAACGAATTGGGACAATTTGAAAGCGGATTGGCAGCAAGAGCAATGGGGGTGATTCCTTCTGTGGTATTTGGTGGTGTCATGACCATTTTAGTGGTGATCACCACTTGGTTCAAAGCACCAAAATTAAAAGAAATGGAATATTAATTATTTCGCAATCAATGCATTCATGACATCATGCACGATAGGACAGAACTCTGCATTTTTCATTGTAATTGGAATGCGTTTGAAAAAAACATCTTCGTCGGTGTAAGGAAACCTTTGACAATCTGTTGGGCGATGATCGTAAATGCCACAAGCATTATCAGTACCTAAAAAAGGACAAGGCCTTGTCTTAGAAACATAGTCGCCTTCATCATCCATACTTAAATACTGGTCTATAAAAGCAGTCTCTTTCATGCCCATGAATTTACTAATTCTTTTAATGTCGGGCATCTTGAATCTTGGAGAATAATTTTTGCAACATCTTGCACAATCTAAACAATCGATTTTCTCAAATGCAGCCTCATGCAAGTCTGGCAATTGCTTTAAAATAACACGCTTATCCACCCTTTTAAGAAAGTTCTGGAATTTTTTAAGCTGCTCTGGTGCGGGCGTATCAAATAAGTGTTCAGTATTTGCTTGCATAATTGATAACAAAAGTAAACTATTTAGGTCTCATCCACAAGCTTTCCCCATTCGTGCCAATTTAACGACCGATCTTTTTTTAAGGCGGCGCTAAAAGCCTATCTTTGTGCCAATTTTTAACCTTTTCAATTCCGTTGAAATGAATCAAAGTGGCGCAGAATTTATCCAAAGACATATTGGTCCAAATCCAGTAGATAGTGCAAAAATGTTGAAGGCAGTTGGTGTTGATAACTTAGCAGCATTAATTGACAAAATTGTACCAGCAAATATTCGTTTAACAAAACCAATGGAGATTCCAGAAGGATTAACGGAATTTGAAATGCTACAATCCCTTAAAGCAATTGGCGAGAAAAATATTGTAGCGAAAAATTTTATTGGACAAGGTTACTACGGAACAATTACCCCTTCTGTTATTCTAAGAAATATTTTTGAAAATCCAGGTTGGTATACGCAATACACGCCTTATCAAGCAGAGATTGCACAAGGACGTTTAGAAAGTTTATTGAACTTTCAAACGATGGTGACCGATTTGACTGGAATGGACATTGCAAACGCCTCTCTATTAGATGAGTCTACTGCAGCTGCAGAAGCCATGGCGATGATCTTTAACCATATCAATAAGTCAGATGTAATTAGTCAACCTAAATTATTTGTGGACGAAGCGATCTTTGCACAAACAAAATCTGTTTTACAAACTAGAGCTACGCCAATTGGTGTGGAATTAGTGACTGGCGATTTTAAAACTGCAGCAATAGACAATACTTTCTTTGGTGCGATCCTTCAATATCCAAATGCCAATGGTGCGATCCAAGACTATAGCAGCTTCATTGACCAAATGCACCAATTAGGGGGTATGGTGATTTTAGTAGCCGACTTACTTGCATTGACTGTATTAAAAAGTCCGGGCGAATTGAACGCAGACGTGGCTGTTGGTAACACACAAAGATTCGGTGTGCCAATGGGATTTGGTGGACCACACGCTGCCTATTTTGCAACAAAAGATGCATTTAAAAGAGGTATGCCAGGTAGATTGATTGGTGCTAGTATTGATGCACAAGGCAATCGTGCATTGAGAATGGCGCTGCAAACAAGAGAACAACATATTAAACGCGAAAAGGCAACTTCTAATATCTGTACTGCACAAGCATTGCTTGCCAATATGGCTGTCATGTATACAGTGTATCATGGACCTATTGGATTAAAGTCCATTGCTTCAAGAGTGCATGCATTGGCACAAGGATTGGCGCAACAAATAGAAAGCTTAGGTATTCAACAAGTGAATGAATTTTATTTCGACACCTTACACCTTACAGGTTTTGATGCAGCTAAATTGAATGAGATTGCGTCTAAGCAAGCGATCAATTTTAATTATTTTGCAAATGGAACAGTGTCCATTAGTATTGACGAAACCACTTCTGCAAAAGACATTCAATTGATTGTACAGTTATTTGAAACATTGACTGGCAAAACTGCTAATGCATTCAATGCAAATATCAAAAATGCAGCCATCCCTGCACAATTAGTTCGAACAAGTGAATATTTAACACATCCTGTTTTCAATACACATCATAGTGAAACACAAATGATGCGTTATATCAAGCAGTTGGAAAATAAAGACCTTTCTTTAAATACAAGCATGATTAGTCTTGGTAGTTGTACCATGAAACTAAATGCGGCAACAGAAATGATTCCAGTAAGCTGGCCTTGTTTTGGTGGCTTACATCCATTTGCACCAGCAAGTCAAACCATCGGGTATCAAGAAATTGTAAAAGAGTTAAGTGCTTATTTATGTCAAACAACAGGCTTCACTGCTTGTAGCTTGCAACCAAATAGTGGCGCACAAGGTGAGTATGCAGGATTATTAACCATCCGTTCTTACCATGCTGCCAGAAACGAAGCACACAGAAATATTGTATTGATTCCAATTAGCGCACACGGTACCAACCCTGCAAGTGCTGTCATGGCAGGATTCAAAGTGGTGGTAGTGGCTTGTGATGCAGCTGGGAATATTGATGTAGCAGACCTAACAGAAAAAGCAATTCAACATAAAGATCATTTAGGTGCATTGATGGTAACTTATCCATCTACACATGGCGTATTTGAAGAAACCATCATGGATATTTGTAACACGATTCACCAATATGGTGGAATGGTGTATATGGATGGTGCCAATATGAATGCGCAGGTTGGATTAACTAGTCCAGGAAAAATTGGTGCAGATGTTTGTCACTTGAACTTGCATAAAACATTTGCGATTCCTCATGGTGGAGGTGGGCCAGGCGTTGGACCAATTTGTGTGAATGATAAATTAGCCCCTTTCTTACCAGGTCATATTAAAAATGGAGATGCAACCAATGCTGTAAGTGGTGCGCCTTTAGGATCTGCAAGTATTTTATTAATTAGTTATGCCTACATCAAAATGTTAGGTGCAAAAGGATTGGAATTAGCCACTAGCTATGCCATTTTGAATGCCAACTATATGAAATCAAGATTGGAAAAAGCCTATACCATTTTATACACTAGCAAGAATGGCACATGTGCACACGAATTTATTATAGACCTTAGACCATTTAAACAAACTGCAGGCATTGAAGCAGAAGATGTGGCTAAGCGATTGATAGATTATGGATTCCATGCCCCAACAATGAGTTTCCCTGTAGCAGGTACCATCATGATTGAGCCTACAGAAAGCGAGGATATGGCAGAATTAGATCGTTTCTGTGATGCTTTGTTAGCAATACATACCGAAATTGTTGCTATTGAAACAGGTCGTTTTGATAAGGTAGATAATCCATTAAAAAATGCACCGCACACACAACATGTCATTTGTGCTAATGAATGGGCACATGCCTATACAAGACAAGAAGCTGCATTCCCTCTACCTTATGTTGCACTGAATAAATTTTGGCCAACAGTAGCACGTGTGAACAATACACACGGAGACAGAAACCTTGTTTGTACTTGTGAGCCAGTTGCATCTTATGCATAATTATTATAGCAAGAAAAAATAGTAATTACAAAATAGGAACTCTAAAATAATTTACTATAAAAAGAGGCACTTCAATTGAAGCGCCTCTTTTTTTGATTCCATACATAGCTTTGCTTATTCCTCAAAGTACTCATCAGCCTAGGCATCCATCCTCTTTACAACACTAACGCTACTATTGGTTATTGGAGGATTCCCATTTAACATGAATTCATACAAGCCAATAATTTTTTCCTTATCAGTTAATGAAGTTTGTAGTTTATCAAATTCATGTTCGAGCTTCTTCAATTTTTTATTTTCATTCGTGTATTTATTCGTGAAATCTTCCAGTATTGAATTATCTATCTGTTGATGATTCAACATTTCCTCTTTTAGCATTTGTCCTTCTCCTAGTAAAACCCACAAGATGTCTAAATCAGAATAGGCATAATGGATTCTAATTAAGATGTCTGATCCAACAGAACCCAGATGCTTTAACTGTTTTGAAAAATACCCATTTGACAACTCAATCTTTTTTTCAAAAGCATGGGGTGAGATTTTTTTGAAATGAATGAAGATCGCGATTCGTTCGATTGGTTTCATGATAATAAGATTTAGATATAAATTGGATACAGTTTTTCTATCTGTATCGTTTTACTAAATTACCTATACCAATAAAATCATCTGCAAAATTTAGGCCTCATTTTTAGATCCACTAGGCCTCATTTTTTTAAAAAAACGAACGAACTATAGTTTTTCGCTCAGTTCCAACCATCTTAATTCTGCTGCTTCTAATTCGGCTGTAACCGAAGCCAGCTGGGCACTCAGTGCAGTAATTGCATTATAATCTCCGGTTGTATTGTTAAGTTCGTCGGTGAGTGTCGCTTTTTTAATTTCTAATGCCGGCATGGACTTATTCAATTGTTCTAGTTCTAATTTTTCTTTATAAGGCATTTTCTCAACGACTTTTTTTGGTGCGTTGTCTATTACAAGATCATTTACTGGACTTGTTGCAGCTGCCGGGGCTATTGGCTTAAGTTCATGCTCTACCTTAGTGGTGATATCAGAGCTTACAGCAGCGTAGTTCTGTTTACTTTTTTCTAAAATTCTAAATTGGGTGTAATTTCCTGGATAATCTCGAATCACCCCATCTCCTTCAAATATAAATAAGTGGTCAACCAATTTGTCCATGAAATAACGATCATGCGATACCAATAACACACAACCTGCAAAATCAATTAAAAATTGTTCTAGTACAGCCAGTGTTGGAAGATCTAAATCATTGGTAGGTTCATCTAAAATTAAAAAGTTAGGGTTCTTAAATAAGATGGTCAGTAATTGTAATCTCTTTTTCTCACCACCACTTAAAGCACTTAAATAAGTATATTGTTTATCAGGAGTAAATAAAAACAATTCTAAGAATTGCGCTGCACTCAATGTGCCTCCGCTTGCTAAAGGAAACTGTTCTGCGAATGTCTTTAAGTATTCTATGACACGCATGTCCTTTTTATAAGTAAGTCCCTCTTGAGAAAAATGACCAAAAACGATGGTATCGCCCACATTGATTTTACCACTATCAGGCATTGTCAATCCTTGTAAAATTTGCAAGAAGGTAGACTTACCAACCCCATTTTTACCTACAATACCAATACGTTCGCCTTTACTAAAGGTATAATCAAAGCCTTTCAAGACCACCAGATCGCCATAAGACTTGTACACTTTAATTGCTTCGATAATCTTACCACCCAATCGGGTCATCTTCATGTCTAGCTGCAAATTGGTGTCTTCTATCTTTTGTTTTGCTTTCGCTTCTACTT
>JBIKJM010000058.1:0-7707 GCA_044360985.1 Sediminibacterium sp.
AGGGCCTACTAAGCTAGAGACCAAAATCATGATGGCTACAAAGCCACCTGCAAACAATATTTGCAATACGATTGGTAAGTAATTGGCAGCACTATTCATTTCGAAGTCTTTTAGGTGCCGCAAAAATACGCAAAGGAACTTGTTTAAACTAAAAACTCCCCATTTATGGGGAGTTTTTAGCATCTTTTTTTTATTGCCTGTGAAGGGCTAAAAAAGGGACTATTTGAGTTCTATTTTTGAGATGGGGTGTCTGTGGCAGGTTTTTGATTTCCTTGCATCTTTTTAAGGATTTCCCAATTCTTCGTCAAGCTCTCTTTGATTTTTACTGTTTGTGCTTCGCCAGGCATTAATTCCAATACCTTGTCACACATGCCAATTGCTTTTTCTAAATCTTTTACTTCATTGTAGTAACCCATCATAGCATAGTAATTGTTCACCAATGCCTGTTTGTTTTTAACTGGATCTTTCAACAAAAATTCATTTTGTAAGGTTGCTGCTTGAAATACGATGCCCAGATTATTGGCTGTATCAATCAACTTGGCGCCTTTAGTATTGAAAGAATAACCATTTGGACGATCTGGGAAAGCAGTGATATATTGTTTAGCGATCTCCGATGTAGCGATACCATCTTTAGCATTCAATGCAACACTTGATAACTTGTAATAATATACCTCATCCTTAATACCCCTAAGGTTAAAATAATTTGTATTCCATTTTAAAGCATCTACATACATATTAGATTTTTCATACATATCAGCACCTAATTTGTAATACTTCAATCGATTGGCTTTAACCGTATCTGCTACAATAGCTTTATTCAGAAGATCAGCTAAAACACCCTCATTCCCACTGAATTTAGACAATACTTTTACAGCAAGCTCATAATCTGAGTTAAGCACCTTATCTGCTGGACTTGTATTGATAAATTGTTCGATATAAGTTTTGGCTTGAACTGAATCTCCTTTACGATCGTAGTTATAAGCCAATAACACGCCAATACGTGGTAACGCAGCAATTCCAATAGATGCTTCTAACTCCTTCGATTTTGCTAAAGATGCGTCATATTGTCCAGCACGAAATAAATAATCTGCATTGAAGATATCCAAAGCTGGGTCCTTGTCTGCGTATTGCAAGAACAAATCAAGGTTTGACTTTGCAGTTTCAGTATTCTTGTCAGAATAATATTGGTATAATGCAAAATATGTTGGTGCAAATTTAGGATCTACTTCTAAAGACTTTTTAAAATATTCGTCAAAAGACTCTAAGTTATTTTGCGTTTGATATACTTTACCTATTCGATAATAAGGATAAGCATTTGATGGATCTTTACTAATTGCTTCCAAAAAAGCAGTTACCGCTTCTCCACCATTTTCACCACCCAACTTTAGGAAGTTGATCCCCAAGTTTACATAGATACTTGGCAATACAGGTGCTCCTTCATATGCAGAAATAGTTTCTTTTAATTTATCAATAGCATATTGATGATCCCCAACGTTAGCAGGTACTTCAGAGTGGATATACCCAATTGCATTCACAATATCTTGACTTGGCTTACCTTTGAATTTACCCTTCGTATATAAAGTAGTTGTGATTGCTACTTCTAAAGTTTGCTTAATAGCATTTATATCTGCCTTTTCCCCCGCTTCTAACAATTGTATATGCGCGGTGCCTACTAAGACCCATGCATTATTACCTAATTCGCCTGCAGCTTTTTGATACAATTCTTTTGATGCTTGAACAAAAGCTTTATCAGGCGTACCTGCACCATTTTGAGATAAAATTGCTTGACCATACCAAAAAATAGTTTCAGGATCCTTGGAGTTTTTCTCATACGCATCCTTAAAAAATGCTAAAGCAGATTTGTTCTTTTCGTAACGCAACAATTTCAACCCCTCGTTTAATGGAGATACAGGTACTTGAGCATTAACACCAGTTAATGCAAATGATACTACCAACATCAATAAAACCAATTTTTTCATCACAGTGTTTTTGTATTATAAAAATATACCCATTTCAAAACCCTCGTCTCAAGTATCCATAAAGGTTCCACATTGAGAAAGCTAAAAATATTAATTTTTTTGCAAGAAATGGCTTTAAATTTTAGTTAATTCTACTAAAACTTGTTAGTATCTAAACCTATTCCAATAAACTATTCCTCTTTTTGAAGCCCATTTTTGCTGGCACTAAAAAAGAACGCTTAAAAATCAACTGCCCTCTTTCCAAACTTAGGAAATTTAAAAATCCAGTGCCTAGCCCAGCTGCATTTTCTTTCAATATATAAAATATTGGCAAGGTAAGAGGATACTGCGCTTTACTAATGGTAGCAGGTGATGGTTTTGAAAAATAGCCTTTTTCAATGCATTGCGTACACTCTATCAAGCCTAATTTTACTTTTTTGCGCAACTCAATTTGAGCAGGATCATACCCATCCCCAATCCAGTTCATCCCCACAAACCCAATGGCATCAGCATGTGTAGCAATATAATCAATCACTTCTCTACTTCCATTTGCAGCAACCACGTTTTTACCGAAAGCGGCGTCTTTGACTAAACTATCTTTTAAAAATCGAACAATGCCTGTTAAATTATTGCCATCCATCACCACTTCTTTATTGGACTTCCCAGTGAGTCTTTGACTTAAATCATTTAAGCTAAATACCGAATCCTTAGCAGATTTATGCACCAAAACAGCAACAGCATTATAAGCAAGAATAGCAAAATTGGGGTTGAAACTCAAGCTTTTTTTATAATCAACCTGTTCTTGTTTTGTCAATCCTCTAGTAACAAAAATCATCCTTGTACTGTCATTGGCTAAATCCTTAAAACAATCAATCTCTGATTTATAACTTACCTCAATTTGGGCCTTTGGATTACTCGCCAAAAAAACTTTCAACTGCTCTTCCATAAATGGTTTAAAGCTTTCCTCTATAGAGATTCTTATTAATCCTTCATTTGGGGTATCCATGGGCTTTTTAGACCCGTTTTTACATGAAACCAATAGCAGAAGGCAAATACATCCAATTAAAATGGGGCGCATAATTTGTACGTTATTTCTTGAAGGCATTAATAATCTTGTTTGATTGCTCTAAAGAGCCTGAATCCACCATACACCAGGCACAAAGTGCCAAAAATGAGTCTAAAATCATTGTCAATATTCAAAACCATGTCCATTTTCAAGTATTTGGCGCCAAATAAGAGGCCACCAATTCCAAGAATGAGCGTGGACATAGAAAAGTCATAAATACGTCTAAAAAAACGATAAGATCTTTCCGATTTTTCTCTTTCTTCCATATTGGGCAATTTTGAAAAGCAAATTAAACAATTAACATGGTAACGATTTAAAAAATTATCTTTACAAACAAATTCGAGTTCATGAGCAAACCTTCTCTTCCACAAGGCACGAGAGATTTTAACGCGGCAACCGTTCAAAAAAGACAATATATCTTCCAAACTATTCGGACGGTATTTGAATTGTATGGATTTCAGCCATTGGAAACGCCCGCCATGGAACAATTGGATACACTGATGGGAAAATACGGAGAGGAAGGCGATAAACTGATTTTCAAAATTTTAAATAATGGATTGGATAATCCGCAAAAAGCGATAGCTACAGGCGAAGGGTTCCAAAAAATATTGGATGGAAAATCTAGTAATCAAATAACTGAAAGAGCATTAAGATACGATTTGACCATTCCTTTCGCAAGATACGTAGCCATGCATCATGGATCCCTTAGTTTTCCCTTTAAGCGTTACCAAATTCAACCAGTTTGGAGAGCAGATCGACCTCAAAAAGGAAGGTATAGAGAGTTCTACCAATGTGACGCGGATATTGTTGGGTCTGATAGCTTATTAAACGAGGTAGAATTAACCGCTATTTACTTAACCGTTTTTAAGCAACTACAATTAGAAGTAGCAGTTAAAATAAACAACCGTAAAATATTATTAGGCCTAGCACAGGTTTGTGGTGGAGCCGATAAAATGATGGACTTAACCATTGCCATAGATAAATTAGATAAGATAGGCTGGGAGAAGGTTGCAGAGGAATTAGTGCAAAAAGGATTTACTGCAGCACAACAAAAAACAATTCAAGCTTATTTAGAAATCAAAGGAACCAACGAAGCAAAATTAACGCAACTTGGTCTGCTATTAAAAGGCAATGAAAATGCAACAAAAGGAATTGAAGAAATACAATTTATTTTAGACTACCATGCTCAAAGCGGATTGGCTAAAAATTTAGTGGCAGATTTTACATTAGCGAGAGGTTTAAATTATTATACAGGATTGATATTTGAAGTAAAAGCAATCGACGCAGAAATGGGAAGTATTGGTGGCGGAGGAAGGTACAATGACTTAACAAGTTTATTTGGTGTTTCGAATGTGCCTGGCGTGGGCATTAGCTTTGGCGTGGATCGTATCTATGATGTACTAGAGGAAAAAAATCTTTTTCCAACGTCGGTAGAGCAGACTACTAAAATATTATTTTTCAATTTAGGTGATGCAGAATCAAAAGAAGCCTACCAATTAATGGGCACTTTAAGAGCAAAAAAAATTGCTTGTGAAATCTACCCTGACAAGAGTAAATTCGACAAGCAATTTAAATATGCCGAAAAAAAAGGCATTCCAAATATCATCATCATCGGATCCGATGAATTGAGTAAAAAAGTATGTACTCTAAAAAACTTAACCACCGGGACGCAACAAGTAATTCCGTTTGAAGTATTAGCGTCAATGGAATTTTAAACTATCTAGTAGTTTTGTTTCGTGAAAAATCTAGCATAAAACTCATCTTCTTTCAACGCTACAGCGCCTGATTCTTTTACGCCTACTAATTCTTGGCCTTGCACCATAATGCTAATTGACTCAACCATTTTGCCATCTTTTCTTTTGAAAATCACCAATGCATCATATTGTGCTAAATAAAAACTATCCACCCCTTTTTTCTCAAGTGGTGTTGAACCCATTGCAGAATTGATGACTAAACTAGAATCTTCTATAGTTATGGTCACTTCAGCTACTGGACTTCCTTCTGCAAAAACATATTTTCCTAAATAATCATTCAATGGACCTTCTTGTGCATTTACTGACAAGAAAGCACCCATTAAAATCAAGGTCATAAAGCATAATTTTCTCATAATTGTTGATTTAAGTTTTGAGATGCCTAAAATAGCGCCTTTTATTGAGTTTTCAATGGAAATAATTGATTGTTAACAGACTGATCAAGTATCTTTGCAGCATGGAGCAAACTAGACCAAATATCAGGGCTGTAGAGGTCGCTGAAATTGAACGTTTTATAGCAAAAATGGAAGAAAAACCATTTAGGGTAAAGCAGATTGTTGAATGGTTATGGCAAAAACATGCGCATAGCTTTGACGAAATGACCAATTTAAGCCTGGATTTACGTAAAAAATTAGAGGAGCACTTCACTTTACCAGCACTTTCGATTGATACCACTCAAATGAGTAGCGACGGCACATTTAAAACAAGGTTCAGAACTTTTGACGACCATATGATTGAGGGCGTGCTCATCCCAACCACATTGCGCAAGACTGCTTGTGTTTCTTCTCAGATTGGTTGTAGTTTAAGTTGTAAATTTTGTGCTACGGGTTATATGGAGCGAAGCAGGAATTTAAATTTTGATGAGATTTACGATCAAGTAGTGATGATCAAACAACAGGTAGAAAAAACCTATGATCAAAATTTATCTAATATCGTATTCATGGGCATGGGTGAGCCATTATTGAATTATAAGAATGTGTTGAAGGCGATAGAAAAAATTACTTCGCCAGATGGTTTAGGAATGAGTCCAAGACGTATCACGGTTTCCACTGCAGGTGTTGCAAAACAAATCAAGCAATTAGGCGACGATCAGGTGAAATTTAAATTGGCCCTATCGCTTCATGCAGCCAATGATAAAAAACGTAATGAGATCATGCCCATCAATGAAAGTAACAATATTGAATCATTGATTGAAGCGCTTAACTATTTCTACAAAAAGACAGGCAACGAAATCACGTTTGAATATATCTTATTCAAGGATTTTAATGATAGCGAAAAAGATGCGATGGAATTGGTTAAAATTTACAGACAGGTTCCTGCAGATTTAATTAACGTCATTGAATATAATGCCATTGATCGTTTCCCTTTTGACAAACCTGATGAAGATGGATTTGAGAACTTTGTAGAAATTTTACAAAAAAACAGAGTGAACGTTCGAATTAGAAGAAGTCGTGGTAAAGATATTGATGCGGCTTGTGGACAGTTAGCCAATAAAGACAATTAATACCGCATCCAATGAAAGCGAAAAGATCCGACAACTTTGACAAGTTTGCCAATAAGAAAAAAGGAAGCGCAGTTAAAGAAGAATACAGGCAAGAAAAAAAACAAGCAAAAAAAGATGCTAGAGCTATTGGTGAAGCTGCACGTCAAAGAAAAAAAGATATTGAAAGAGGCATTGCTGTTGAACCTTTAGGGAATAATAAAAAAGCCGGCTTTGAAAAAAAAGGAGGCTACGATAAAAAAGAATTCGTAACTGGTCCTCCAAAATATTCTATTCCTTTAAGAGCAAAATCTGCGCCATCAAAAGGACCATCAAAAGGAGCGTCTAAAGGAACATTCAAATCTGCTGATGTGCAACCCAAATATGGTGAGCTTCAAAAATCTGCTGGATCAAGATCTGCTGGACCAAGAGCATCCGCTTCAAAAAGAACTCCAGAATCAATGGATCGCGCAGATGCAAAACGTACAGCAAGCATTGGCAAAGTCACTGCCAATGAGGATATGCCTTACGAGCAAATGCCACTCAACAAATATATTGCACATGCTGGTACTTGTGGAAGAAGAGAAGCGGCAGAACTCGTTAAATCTGGTCATATCACAGTGAACGGAGATACGGTATTAGAACCTGGCTATAAAGTACAATACAAAGATGTGGTAAGATTAAAAGGGAAAGTATTGCAATTGCAAGTCACCCCTGTATATATTTTATTGAACAAACCAAAAGATTATATCTGTACTGCAAACGATCCAGAAGGCAGAAAAACTGTTTTAGATATTATAAAAAATGCGACAACGCAAAGAATGTTTCCTGTGGGTAGATTAGATAGAAACACAACAGGCGTTTTAATATTAACCAATGATGGTGACCTGGCACAAAAGCTAACGCATCCTTCTTATGAGATTAAAAAAATCTACGAAGTCACTTTAGACAAGCCCGTAACCAAGGCCGACATGGAGTCTATTGCAGCTGGTGTTGAACTAGAAGATGGATTCATTGCCGCAGATGCCGTAAGTTATTTATCCAATACTTCTAAAAATGTCATTGGCATTGAAATTCATAGTGGAAGAAACAGAATTGTAAGGAGAATATTCGAACACCTTGGATACGATGTGAGACACTTGGACAGAGTCATGTTCGCTAATTTAACCAAGAAGAATGTAGATCGTGGCAAGTGGCGTTTCTTAGCAGAAAAAGAAGTGCGCACATTGAAGTTTCTAAATAAGTCATTTACAAGAAAAGCAAGTAAGTAAGGAATGTTAGATATAATATTCGAGGACGATGATCTAATTGTGATCAATAAACCTGCTGGTGTATTAAGTATCCCAGATCGTTTTGGCAAAACGCTTTCTATAAAGTCGCTCTTGCAAGATAAATACGGCAATATATTTACGGTGCATCGTTTAGACCAAGCAACAAGTGGGCTTATTATTT
>JBIKJM010000059.1:0-7643 GCA_044360985.1 Sediminibacterium sp.
AGCGGAGAGGAAGGGATTCGAACCCTTGGTACAGTTTAACCCGTACGGCAGTTTAGCAAACTACTGATTTCAGCCACTCATCCACCTCTCCTCCGAAACCTCTTTCGAGGGGTGCAAAAATAAGCACTAGTAAGTTAAATTCCTAAAAAAAGTCCGGAATAAACTAAATTAAGTTCAATCCGGACCAATATCTTATTTGCTTATCTATCAGGAGGTTCAGTCTAATTTTAGACTACATAGCTGCCAGCTGTACTTTCTGAGTCAACTCCATCACATTCTCTCTAAACATAGAGTCTGTATCCATTAAATCCTTCACAGTTTGGCAAGAGTGAATCACCGTTGTGTGATCGCGACCACCAAAATGCTCTCCGATTGTTTTTAATGAATTCTTTGTGAATGCTTTTGCAAGGTACATGGTGATTTGACGTGCTTGTACAATCTCACGCTTACGTGTTTTTTGTAACAATTTATCGTAAGGCACTTCAAAGAATTCACATACCATTTTTTGGATGGCATCGATGGTGATTTCCTTGCTACTTGTTTTCACAAAGTTGCGTAATACCTTCTTCGCTAATTCAACGTCAATTTCTTTTTTATTTAAAGAAGACTGTGCTAATAATGAAATCAAAGCACCTTCTAATTCTCTTACATTCGTATTGATATTGTATGCCACGTACTTCACTACTTCCTTTGGCATATCTAATCCATCGGCCTTCATCTTCTTCTCTAATATCTCTATTCTTGTTTCGTAGTCTGGCACTTGAATATCCGCACTTAAACCCCAACGGAAACGACTTAGTAAACGCTCTTGTAATCCTTCTAAATCTTTTGGCGCTTTATCAGAAGTCAATACCAACTGCTTGCCACTTTGATGTAAGTGGTTAAAGATGGCAAAGAATGCGTCTTGAGATTTTTCTGCTCTGTTGAAAAACTGAACATCGTCTATGATCAAGACATCTATTAACTGATAAAAATGTATAAAATCGTTGATGGCATTATTGCGGCTATGGTCTTGGAACTGATTGATGAATTTCTCAGAACTTACATATAAAACCACTTTGTTTGGATGGATGCGTTTTACGTCGTTTCCAATAGCTTGAGCCAAATGTGTTTTGCCTAATCCTACCCCACCATAAATCACCAATGGGTTGAATGAATTGGCACCCGGCTTTTCAGCTACCGTCTTACCAGCACGGCGCGCAACCCTATTACAGTCTCCCTCTATGAATGAATCGAATGTATAATTGTGGTTTAACTGAGGATCAATTTGCATTTTCTTTAACCCTGGAATCACAAAAGGATTCTTGACTGGGCTATCAATCACCAACGGGAAATTCATCTCGTTGTTATTGTATGTTTTCATGCCACTTGCTGGCACATCCATTGAGCCTTTATTCTTAGAACCATTGGCACCACTATCTACCATGATACGATATTCTAATCTAGCATCCTTACCAAGCTCGCGCTTTAGGGTTTTTGCTAATAGATTAACGTAATGTTCCTCGATGTATTCGTAAAAAAATTGGCTAGGCACCTGAATCATCAAAACCTGGTCTTTCAATTCAACTGGTTGGATAGGCTCGAACCAGGTCTTGAAATGCTGCCATTCAACAATATCCTTGATGATTTTTAAACAATTTGCCCAAATTAAATCTGCACTATTAGCCATTTCTTAAATCTAACCCTTTAAACGTGAATAAGTAATAATATTTCTCCGTAGACTAATTTCTAGTAAACCGGTATGCGAATATGAGATGTTTCTGTTGAAAAAAAAACTTTTTTTTTTCGTTTTTTTTACATGTCTCAAATACGCCTATCCTTGGGGTCTTCTATCCGCTCAGTCAGGCGTTCAAGGTAGATACTTTTTCTTTAAAATGGGCATTTTATCCACTTATTTTTTTTCTTGCTAATACAAAGAATACAGGCCTTAACAAGTGTTAGGAATTGTTTTGATTCAGCCCCAAACAGTTATGAGCAAATATCGCTACCTTTATAGCTATAAATTATACTATGAGCTACGAACTAGTCGGCAAATTGATTGCCAAATACGAGACAATCCAAAGAAAAGAGACGTTTAAAACAAGAGAATTTGTGATTGAGAAGTCGGAAGACATCAATGGCAAAACCATCACCAATTACGTGAAATTTCAATGTGTACAAGACAGAACTGCCATGCCTGACCGTTTCAATATCGGAGACACAGTGAAAGTCCTCTTTAATATCAAGGGTTCCAAGTGGAACAAGGACGGAAAAGACAATTATATCACCAATTTAGATGCTTGGAGAATGGAAGCGGTTGCCCTTGGTGGCAATGTAGCACCTTCTGATGCTGGCGCCTATTTTGATATGCCTGCTGGGGATCCAGCTGAGGGCAGCGACGACTTGCCTTTCTAGAATAGTATAGACACATATTAAGTCTCAAAAAGCATTTTTTAGGATAAACACCTAACCCCTATGCAAACAACGATACAATTAAAAATAAAGCCAGCCGACGCAGCCAATGCGTCGGTTTTATTGGCAGTTATAGCGCAAGAGCTTGGCAAAACCATTAGCCAGGTCAATGGCTATTATATTTTGAAGCAATCCATTGACGCCAGAAGTCGTCAACAAGTATGGATGAACTTAACGCTTCAGGTTTTTATTGATGAGCCTGTTTCCGATCGAGACATCGAACCCTTTCTTTTCCCTATCCTTCCAAAAAATGCGAAAGAAGTCCATATTATTGGCGCTGGACCTGCGGGCTTATTCGCAGCCTTAGAATGTATTCAATTAGGATTAAGACCAATTGTCTTAGAAAGAGGTAAAGATGTGCGCACAAGACGTAGAGACTTAGCAAGATTGAACAAGGAAGGGATTGTGGATCCTGAAAGTAATTACTGCTATGGAGAAGGGGGTGCAGGCACTTATAGTGATGGTAAATTATATACTAGAAGTAATAAGAGAGGTAGTATCGAAAAAATCTTACGCCTGTTTTATCAGTTTGGGGCCGACGAAACAGTTTTGTATCAAGCCCATCCGCATATTGGCACCAATAAATTACCACAAATTATCACCGCCATGCGCCTGCAAATTGAAGCAGCTGGCGGTCAGGTTTTGTTTGAAAAAAAAATGGTGGATTTTGACATTGAAAATGGGGTTATTCGTCGCATTCATTGTGCAGATGGTTCCGATTATTCAGTAGAAGCAGTTTTGCTAGCAACAGGCCATTCTGCCCGTGATATTTTTGAATTGTTTTATAAAAAGCAAGTGCTGATTGAATCAAAACCTTTTGCCTTAGGAGTGCGTGTGGAGCATCCTCAAAATATAATTGATCAGATTCAATACCATTGTTTGACAAGAGACCCCAACCTTCCTCCCGCAGCATATAGCTTGGTGGAGCAAGTGAATGATCGCGGCGTATTTAGTTTTTGTATGTGCCCCGGTGGGATCATTGCCCCTGCAGCCACCGCACCAGGAGAAATTGTGGTGAATGGATGGAGTCCTAGCAAAAGAAATAATCCATATGCCAATAGTGGTATGGTGGTGCAAATAGATTTACCAACAGCAGCGCAGTTTTTAAAGCAAACAACTATGAAGGAAGTGGATTTAAATCATCCCCTTTTATTATTGGAGTTTCAACAATATGTAGAACAACAAGCATTTAAAAGTGGTGGCGGATTGCAAGTGGCCCCTGCTGCAAGACTGGTTGATTTTTGCACCCATAAATTATCCAATGACTTACCAGATGCAAGTTATTTACCTGGCTTACACGCCGCTGACTTGAGTGATGTGCTTCCAAAATTTGTACACGAAACTTTACAAAATGGATTTATGGCATTTGGTAAAAAGATGAAGGGCTACTATACCAACGATGCCATTGTGGTGGCAACAGAAAGTAGAACCTCTTCGCCAGTGCGCATTCCTAGAGATGCAGATAGTTTTCAGCATCCACAAATTAAAAACTTATATCCATGTGGCGAGGGCGCAGGCTATGCAGGCGGAATCGTAAGCGCCGCAATGGATGGCCAGAAACTAGCACAAAGCATTGCGGCGCAATTGAAATAAAGTAGGATGATTATAATTCCTAAAAAAATAATATTGATTAATCTTCTGGCTTGTCTTTTTTACTAATCAACAATCCGTCTTGAATTAATTTGTTTTGCTTAAAGGAAGCCAATTCCTTAGCCAAGTTTCCACCAACTTCTCTGGTTAAATTTAATTGAGGCTTGCCCGCATTCACCCAAGCAGTAAACCAAAAATCGGCAATCATATTGGCAGATGCAATTAATTGAACGTTCACCGTATTACCCAATGCTTTTGCATAAGCTTCGGCAAACGGTTTGGTATAAGATTTCACTTCCTTACCATAACGCATTTGATTGCGGTACTTGGTGTCTGGCGTAAACTGCTTAGTGACTTCGGTTTCGATGGCTAACATTTGTGGTACCAATAAATGTGCTTTGCGGATATCCATCCATAGCGCTTGTGCAGGATTTTTCACATACTTTGCTTGATGCGGATTGTACAACATAAACTGATCTAAATTAATTTCAGGAATAAAAGTCTCCCACATATGGTGCAATCCTTTTTGTCCTGTCAATTGTCCATCATAGTTCATCGTAGTATGCAAAGGCACATGCAAGTCTGCTACATAATGCCCTAGGTCTGCAGCATAAAATAAAATACTGTCTTTATTGTTGGATTTAAATGCCGCTGTTAAATTATCTAATTGCACCATCGCATTATAAGGACCCCATCCCCATTTGATTAAACTATCCTTACCATATTTTTTTACAGCAGCCTCCCATTCAAATGGCATTTCATTGGCAGCATTTGGACCATAGGCTTCTAAATCGATAAAGTGTTTGGTATCCTCTGTTTTATCCTTATTTCTTCTGATATCTGGACGCGGTGCGTTCGATACTAAATTGTCCATATCCGTATAAAAAAAGCTACGCATTGGTTCTGGTAAATTATACACAGCAATCTGATGAATGGTTCGGTGTACCAGGAATCCCCAACTAGAAAACCCTACCAAGGCTAACAATAAGAAAACATTGAGCAGCAATTTTTTTGAGTACATAATCTAAATATTTGCACGAATATAACCCAATATCCTCAGCATACATTCGCTTAAGGCCCCCTTTTGCCCGTTCGTAATAAATGAGGCCTGTTAAGTACTTAAATCATTGTAATTTTACTTCAAATTCAATTCCATGGAACCATTATTAAGTTTATCCCATTTGGTGAAACATTATGCCACACAAAAAGCGGTGGATGATATTAGTTTCGATATTCAAAAAGGCAGCATTTTTGGTCTACTCGGGCCCAATGGTGCTGGTAAAACAACCTTGCTAAGAATGATCACTGGGATCTTTTACCCAGATGGCGGGGAGATTAAATTAGAAGGTAAACATTTTGATCCATTATTAGATATTCGTGAGATTGGTTATATGCCAGAAGAACGTGGCCTCTATAAAAAAATGAAAATTGGAGAACAAGCATTGTACTTGGCGCAACTAAGGGGTTTATCCAAAGCAGATGCAATGGGAAAAATCAAATACTGGTTCGAGAAATTTGAAATGCAAAGCTGGTGGAATAAAAAAGTAGAAGATTTAAGTAAAGGGATGAGCCAGAAATTACAATTTGTCATTACCGTATTACACGAACCTAAATTAATTATTTTAGATGAACCATTTAGCGGGCTAGATCCTTTAAATGCCAACTTAATCAAGGATGAGATTTATGCTTTAGCAAAAAAAGGTGCGACCATTATATTTAGTACCCATCGTATGGAACAGGTAGAAGAAATTTGCGACCATATTGTACTTGTAAACCTAGGAAAGAAAATTTTAGACGGTACAGTTGCTGATATCAAGCAACAATATAAAGAATACATTTTTGCCATAGAAACCAATCATCCAGAATTGATCAAAGACAATGCCCTATTCAGTGTTCTAGACAAAGCGGATAAGAATCCTAATAAAATTTTGGTTAAACTAAGCAATGCTGTGGCATCCAATGAAGTCTTAAAATACTTAATTGAGCAAAACATTCCTGTTGTTAGTTACAATGAAGTACTACCTAGCTTAAACGATATTTTCATTCAATTAGTAGAAGATACCCACGCAAAAGCAAGGGCTTTTCAAAACATTTAAACACCATCCACTTAGTTCATTAAAAAATAACTTAGTTCATACTCAAAAAATATTTTATGCATAAGATTTGGATCATCATACAAAGAGAATACACCAGCAGGGTTAAAAATAAACGCTTTTTATTGGTGACTTTTTTAGTACCCTTATTAATGGTAGGATTGATTGTAGGATCTGCCTATTTTTCATTTAAAGGAACCGAAGAACGCAAAATTGCTGTGGTCGATCCAAATGGTTTTTTTAAGGATAAATTAAAAAATAGCAAGCAATTAAAATTTGAATTCTCAAGTGGAGTGGATACTAGTAACTATCAAGCAAAAGGCTACACCGATATTTTACTCATGCCAATTTTTGAAGGAGATAAAAAAGCAGACTATATCTTAAGATCTAAAAAATCGATGGGCTTTACTTTACAAGAAACCATTAGTAACAAAATCAATTCAGCGATTGAAGACCGAATGTTAGAAAAAGCAGGCATCCAACAAAGCATACTGGATTCAATTCATCAATCTGCACAAATAGCAGAATTAAAGGCTTATGAAGATGAGGGTAAAAAAAGTAAAGAAAGCAATGCAGCACTAGCAATGGGTATTGGTTATGCGAGTGGCTTATTGATTTATATTACCATGTTTATATATGGTACCATGGTATTGCGTGGGGTGATGGAAGAAAAAACAAATCGTATTGCCGAAGTGATTGTTAGCAGTGTGAAGCCATTTGAGCTCATGCTTGGTAAAATTATTGGCATTGGTGCGGTTGGATTAACACAGTTTTTAATGTGGATCATTGTGGTGGTCACACTGACTGGCGTTGGTATGGGATTATTGCCAGATGATATGCAAAGTCAAGTACAACAATTACAACAATCTGGTGGACAGATGGGCGCAGCTGGAATGGCACAAGCAAGTGAATCTGCTAAGAATATATACGCTTTCCAACATGTATTAGCGACGACTAATTGGCCTTTGATTATTGGATGTTTCTTGTTTTATTTCTTAGGTGGCTTCTTATTTTATGCTTCTTTGTTTGCAGCTGTTGGAAGTGTGGTGAATGAAGACCCACAGGATGCACAAAGTCTAATGTTCCCTATTACCATGCCAATTATCTTCTCTTATATTATTACCAATGTAGTGATACAAAATCCAAATACACCAATGGCTTTTTGGGCTAGTGTGATTCCATTTAGTTCCCCAATGGTGATGATGGCTAGAATTTCCTATGGCGTGCCATCCACTGTACCTTATTGGGAACTAGCATTGAGTATGGTTACATTGATAGGTGGGTTCTTATTAACCACATGGTTAAGTGCTAAAATTTACAGAACAGGCATTTTAATGTATGGCAAAAAAGTCACCTGGAAGGAAATGGCCAAATGGGCATTCGCAAAATCGTAGATTTTGTGAAATAAATTTATTTATTTCTAGATTAAAGTGCAATACGGATATTCACCCCTGCCCTTGTATTGGTAATTGGAGGTGCAGATGAAATATATGGTGTCGCCTTTCTTTG
>JBIKJM010000060.1:0-7588 GCA_044360985.1 Sediminibacterium sp.
CGGCATTAATTCATAAAAAGGATTCATTTCACCAATGGTCTGACCCATATGTTGCATTAGCCAAACGCCCTGACCCATATAACTCAATACCAATGCGATCTTTACAAAAATCCAGCTTACTTGAATATTGATACGCCCACAATGTCCTAAATCACTATACAATGCTTCCGCCCCTGTAGTACATAAAAATACGGCACCCAATAGCCAAAAGCCTTTAGGATAATTTGCAAGTAAATCATACGCATAATAAGGATTCAGTGATTTTAAAATGGCTGCATTACCCAAAACAGGAATAAGACCAAGAATTAAAATCATAGAAAACCAAACCAGCATGATTGGTCCAAACGCAAAACCAACAATTTTAGTACCAAATCTTTGAAAGAAAAATAAAAGAGAGATGATGACAAATACAATACCTACTGTCAAATTATTACCAGGTACAAAAACAGTTTCAAGCCCTTTTACATCTTTTAAAGCTTCAACAGCAGATGATACAGAAAGCGGAGGCGTGATCATACCCTCTGCTAATAATAATGCGGCGCCAAATATAGCAGGAATATAAATCCATTTTACATAACGACGTATTAATGCAAACAAAGAAAAAATTCCACCTTCACCTCGGTTGTCTGCGCGAAGCGTTAATAGTACATATTTAAAAGTGGTTTGTAAAGTGAGTGTCCAAAAAACACAAGAAATAGCACCATATACTAATTGCTCGGTAATGATTTTATTATGCACTATGGTTTTAAATACATACAATGGAGAAGTTCCGATATCACCGTATATAATTCCTAGAGAAACGATTAAACCTGCTACTGAGAGTTTGTGGGCATGCCCACCAGTTGTATGTGCCATGAAGCATTTTGATTGGAGAACAAAGTTTATAAAAAAAATAGAAACAATCCGAATAGATCGAAAGTATTTTATAACTATTTTAGAAGTAGCTGATTCTAGATCCTCCTTGCAAAACTAGGGCTTGTAAGCACCCCACTTTGCTTCTACCGCTTTAAAACGGAAATCAAAAATTTCCTGGAGCTGTTTTTTGACAAAAAGTACTTGCGCAATATCCCCCAAGAAGCCCATTGGGATTTTGTAATGGACAATATCATCCATTTTTACCCCACCTGGAACTGCTTTGAAATGGTGTTGGTGGTGCCACATGGTATAGGGACCAAATCGCTGCTCGTCTATAAAATAAGCACCATCTTGCACATGGGTGATTTCAGTCATCCAATACAAAGGGATATTCAACAGCGGCTTCACCGTGTATTCAATGATCTGTCCTGGATACATTTTTTCACCATGGAATTTACTGATAATATTGAACCCCATCTTTGCCGGGGTGATTTTAGCCAAATTGGCTGGACTGCTAAAAAAGTCCCAGGCTTCTGTCAACGAAATTGGGATAAACTGCTCGGTATGGATGGTATAAACTTTAGACATACTTGATTAACAATGCTTTTGGCATTTTGTTGTATGAAATCGCTACAAAGCCATTAATTTTAACCCATGATTAGTAAAGCAGATCAGCAACTTGCCTTTGAAAAGGTGTACCAAGGATTAAACGAGGCACAAAAAAAGGCAGTAGATACTATAGAGGGACCAGTCATGGTCATTGCTGGACCGGGAACAGGTAAAACCCAAATTCTTGGTGCTAGGATAGGAAAAATTTTATTGGATACAGATACTGCACCAGAAAATATATTATGTCTTACTTATACAGATGCTGGTGCGATTGCAATGCGCAAAAGATTAATGGATTTTATTGGAACTGCTGCTTATAAAGTTACCATTGCGACCTTCCACGCTTTTTGCAATGATATCATTCAAGACAATTTATCCCTTTTTGAGAAGCCAAGTTTGGACCCGATATCCGAATTAGAAAAAATTGCTTTACTCAAAGAACTCATAGACCAATTTGATAAAACCAATCCCTTAAAGCGATTCAAGGGAGATGTGTATTATGAGATGAATAACTTAATGAAGTTGTTTAGCACTATGAAAAAGGAAGGATGGGATGTGGCATACTTAACAACACAGATAGATGAATACATAAAGGACATTCCATTTAGAGAGGAATTTGTATACAAAAAAAAGTACAAGCAGTTTGAGGCGGGTGATTTAAAACAAGGGTTAGTGGATGATGCGATTGAAAAGATGGGTAAGCTAAAAGCCGCGGTGGCCGCTTTTGACCAGTATCAATCGCTCATGAAAAAACATGGACGTTACGATTTTGATGATATGATTAATTGGGTCATTGGGGCGTTTAAAGAAAATAAAAATCTATTAGCGCAATACCAAGAACGTTACTTGTATATTTTAGTAGATGAATTCCAAGACACGAGTGGCACACAGAACGAGCTCGTGCAATTGTTGACCAACTATTGGGAGCAACCGAATTTATTTGTGGTAGGTGATGATGACCAAAGTATTTTTAGATTCCAAGGTGCCAATGTCGAAAACATGTTGCACTTTCAAACAAAATTCAAGGATGATATTATTTATATTGTCTTAGAACAAAATTACCGTTCTACCCAGCCAATATTAGATGCATCCACACAGGTCATCAATCAAAATCAAGAAAGGTTGATCAATAAAATTGGAGGCTTAACAAAAAATTTAATTGCATCACTTCCCGAGAATCAAGCTATTGACATTGCGCCATCTATCTTGCAATACAATGATCCACAAGAAGAGATGATGGATATCACCCAAAAAATTGCGCAGCTAATAGAGACTGGAACAGAGCCCAAAGAGATTGCAGTTTTATATAAAGAGCATAAGTACGGAACTGAAATCGCGCATTTTTTACAGCAAAAGCATATTCCTATTTACAGCAGAAGAACTGCTAACCTTTTTGACCAAATACTGATTCAGCAAATATTAAAAATACTAGACTATTTAGCGTGTGAGTGGGATCAACCTAACGAGGGCGCTAATTTATTATTTGAAATACTGCATTTTAAATGGTGGCAGATATCCCCTATCACCATTGCTACGCTTACAGTTGAAGCCAATCAATTAAAATACAATGCGAAAGAAAACAGTTTTAGAAAAGTATTAATTGATAAGACACAAGAAGTACAAACCGATTTATTTTCAAAAGGCGGATTAGAGCAGGTGGCGAAAGCTGTTAAAGTGTTGGAAGACTTAATTGGACAAATTCCCAATGTGACCTTGGTGAATTTGATTGAACAAATTTTACAAAAAACAGGCATCATTCAAGCCGTTTTAAATAGCGATGAAAAAGCGGCAGAATTGGATATGGTCACTTCCTTCTTTGATTTCATTAAAGAAGAAACACATCGTAAGCCTAGTTTAGATCTCAAGACCTTAGTAGATATTTTTAGGTTGATGAAACGCGAAGACATCCGCCTGCCATTACCAATTACTTTGGGTTCAGATGCTGGGGTGAATTTATTAACAACGCATAGTAGCAAGGGGCTTGAATTCACCCATGTGTTTTTAGCTGGCACGAATGCAGCTTATTGGGAGAAGAAAAGAACAACTGCTGCTGCGGGTTATAGCCTGCCAGACACTGTATTGAGTAGTTTAGAAAAAGCGGATGATAAGGAGGAATTAAGAAGACTATTTTATGTAGCCATCACAAGAGCAAAAAAGCATTTAACCATTTCTTATAGTAAGTACAAAGCGGATGGTAAAGAACTTGAGCCAAGTCAATTTTTAATTGAACTCGTTCAAGGCAATAATGGCATGATAGACGCGCAACAACTAGATGCAGCTGTCAAAATGCAATATAAATTACTCCGTTTAGAAACGACAGTTAAACCTGAGATTGCGCAATTAGAAGCAGATTTTATCCAACCAAAATTGGATAAGTTTTCAATGAATGTCACTGCCTTGAACAATTACCTAAAATGCCCTTTACGTTTTTATTACAATAGCTTAATTCGTGTGCCCTCTGGGAAATCAGAAGCCACTACTTTTGGATCTGCCATCCATGATGCACTCAACAAGCTTTTTGAAAAAATGCAAAAAGCAGGAAATGTATTTCCTGATAAGCAAACCCTTGTAGAAGATTTTGAATTTTACATGAAAAGGCATCGTGAAGCATTTACACAACAAGAATATAAAGATCGATTAGATCTTGGCGGCACTGTCTTAGTCAACTATTATGATTTTTATGCGCAGCAATGGAATAAAATTGTTGCAACCGAATATAGAATCACGAATGTAGTTGTGAATGATATCCCATTAAAAGGTGCGATAGACAAAATCGAATTCAATGGCAAAGATGTGGTCGTTATTGACTACAAGACGGGTAATATTGACAATGCAAGAGAGCAGTTAAAGGGACCGAATGAAAAAAATCCAAATGGGGGTGATTACTGGAGACAGGCCGTGTTTTATAAAATACTCTTAAGACATCATCCTAAAAATTGGCAGGTCACTAGCGCAGAATTTGATTTTGTGGAACCCAATAAGAAAAAAACTTTTGAAAAGATTGCCATTGAGATGACAGAAGCAGACATTACCACTGTTCAGCAGCAAATAAAATTGGTCTGGGAAAAAATTCAACAGAAGGATTTTTATACCGGCTGTGGTAAGGAAGATTGTCATTGGTGCAATTTTGTAAAAAACAATGAACTAGCCGTAGCATTACATGCCCTAGAGGAGGAAATTTAACTAAGTTTGCAAACTATGACTCGATTCAGATTGATTCCAGCTATCCTACTATGTTGTTTGACAGCAATGGCACTCATGCAAATAGGGGGCTGTGCCAATATTGTACCCCCTTCTGGAGGACCAAGAGATAGTATCCCTCCATATGCAGTGTATGCCAAACCAAAAGATTCTAGTACAAATATTGCACCCAAGGAGATTTTAATCAGTTTTAACGAATACATTACCAGTAATGCCATACAGGAGCAATTGATTGTCTCCCCAAATATTAAGAACAATCCTTTGGTAGATCAAAGATTAAATATGGTACGCATTCGATTATCGGATAGCTTGGATGCAAACACTACCTATAGTTTACAATTTGGCAATGCTTTAAGGGATGTGAACGAGGGGAATATTGCACAAAATTTTACTTATGTATTTAGCACCGGTGACCAAATAGCTACAGGTAAGCTGTATGGAAAAGTTCAAATTGCTGAAACAGGATTGGTAGATAGCACTTTAATTGCGGTCTTGCATCCTATCGAAAATGATTCTGCTATTTATAAAGACAAGCCAAATTATTATACTAGAATCAATGGGCAAGGCGTTTTTGAATTTAATTATTTGCCTTCTAAGGATTTCAATATTTATATTCTTCCAAATGATTATAATAAAAGATACGATGATTCCACAAAATTATTTGCATTCCTGAACCAATCTGTACGTCCAATACAAAATATGGATAGTATTCAGTTATATGCATTTGAAGCTACTCCAAAAAAAGAAAAAAAAGCAGCAAGTACAGTGGGTTCGAAAAATGCAAAAAAACAATCTCCAATTTTAAAATTTAGTAGCAATTTAGAAGGTAAAGAAAAAGATATATTAAGTCCATTGATTTTGAATTTTGAAACACCTATTCGCCTAAACGATAGCTTCACAATTCGCATCACCGATACCAATTTAGTACAAAAAGAAATTGTTGTACCAGCGATCAATGCGCAAAATAAACAACAAGTTGACATTGATTTTCCATGGGAAGCCGACACAGACTACAAATTGGTCTTGCCCCAAAGATCAATCAAGGATAGTCTTTCTAATTTTTTAGTAAAATCAGATACCATCCGATTTAAAACTAAGCCCGAATCAAGTTATGGTACAGCGATTCTAAGAATCAATGGCTTTCAACAATTTGAACATCCTGTTTTATTGTTGATACAGGACCAAAAAGTAAAATTTAGTTACCCAATCACGCAGAACCTATTGCGCATTGATTTATTGCCACCAGGAGACTACCAATTAAAATTATTGTCTGACGCCAATCAAAATGGGCGTTGGGATACAGGTAAATTTATTGGTAAAAAACTGCAGCCAGAATTGGTGCGCAACCTGAAACTAAGTTTAAATATCAGGTCTAATTGGGATAATGAAATGAACCTCATTTTAAAACCCTAATTTTGTATTTTACAATTGTATGCCACTACCCTCTTCCTTACTTGAAAACGCTGTAGCTGAATTTTCCAAACTTCCGGGTATTGGTAAAAAAACTGCATTGCGTTTGGTATTGCATTTATTAAAGCAAGACGCATCCAGCACCAACCAGTTTAGTGAAGCCTTAGTTAAAATGCGAAAGGAAATTCAATTTTGTAAGCACTGTTACAATATCAGTGATGGCCCTATCTGCTCTATCTGCTCAAATACATCAAGATCTAAAGAAACCATTTGTGTGGTGGAGAATATTAGAGATGTGATTGCGATTGAAAATACCAGTCAATACCATGGCACATACCATGTATTAGGCGGTATCATTTCTCCTTTAGATGGTATTGGACCAGAACAATTAACCATTGAAGCTTTGATGGAGCGCATTCAAAAAAATGGGGTGACAGAGTTGATTTTTGCTTTAAATCCAACCATCCAAGGCGATACAACCATCTATTATATTCAAAAGAAAATGACAGGCAATGCTTGCAAAGTCACAACCATTGCAAGAGGCATTGCATTTGGGGGCGAATTAGAATATGCCGATGAAATGACCTTGGGCAAGAGTATCTCCAACCGCCAACCCATCCAACAATACATCAAGTAAATTGTTATTTGAGGTAAAGCCCTATTTTGACAATACCTATTTGGCTAAATAAATGATAATCACTAATTTTAATGTTCAAACATTGATTTATGTACCTAAGAATAATCCCCCTTTTGATAGCTTATTTTGCATTTGTACAAGTAGATGCACAGAAAGTATATAGTACGAAAACTGCGACTGTTAGATTCATTGCGGTAGATGACAAAGACATTGACGCCACCAATACAAAAGCCGTGAGTCGCCTAGAAGCCAATGGCAAATTGAGTTTCATCATGCTCATGAAAGATTTTAGTTTCGAAATGGATTTGATGCAAAAGCATTTTAATGATGAATATGTAGAGTCAGAAAAGTTTCCGCGTGGTTTTTTCAATGGCCAAATCACCAATATTAAATCTGTCAATTTTAAGAAGGACGGTACCTACCCAATCCTTGTTAAAGGCAATATGCAAGTACATGGTGTCAATAAAGCCATGGAGACTAAGGGTGTGATTGTCATTACAAAAGGATTGCCTAAAGCGACTGCTAAGTTTAGAGTAAGTTTAAAAGATTTTGGCATAGGTGGCGTCTTAATTGAAATGGTTGCCGATCAAGTAGATGTGGAAGTAGTAGCCAGCTATCAATAACCAATATCCTACCTATTATTTTGGTCATCATTTGAATGTGCCCTATCTTCGCTGCGCAACAGCAGGAGGATTTGTTTATTGTTCACCCTGCCATCCGAAAGGAGAAAAGAACTAATAAACGATACACTTATCGCCCCCCTACCTCTTTTCCTATTGGATGCTGCATAAAATTTAATGTAGTATTATGTCAATTAAGGAAGCTTTACAAGAAAGAATTTTAGTGATTGATGGCGCCATGGGCACCATGGTTCAA
>JBIKJM010000061.1:0-7569 GCA_044360985.1 Sediminibacterium sp.
ATAAAGCTGCCCGATTTATAATGAATTGTAACCAACAGAAAATCCCTTTGGTGTTTTTTCAAGACGTATCTGGCTTTATGGTGGGAAGTAGATCGGAACATGGCGGAATCATAAAAGACGGGGCTAAAATGGTCAATGCGATGGCCAATTCAGTAGTGCCTAAGTTTACTTTTATTATTGGCAATAGCTATGGCGCTGGTAACTATGCTATGTGCGGAAAAGCTTATGATCCTCGCCTTATCTATGCTTGGCCAACTGCTCAAATGGCTGTTATGAGTGGTGCTGCAGCGGGCAATACTTTACTACAAATACAAGAAGCGGCTTTAAAATCAAAAGGATTTTCAATTGGAGCAGAAGAAAAAAAAGAACTATTGGATAAAATTTTGAAACAATACAACGAACAATTAAGTCCATATTATGCAGCTGCTAGACTTTGGGTAGACGGCGTAATTGATCCTACCGAAACGCGTAAAATTGTGAGTATGGGAATAGAAGCTGCGAATCATGCGCCTATTACGGAACGTTACAATGTAGGGGTTATTCAGACTTAAGAAGCATTAAAAATCGATATGCTTAGTAAAGTATTTGAAAAATATTACCTTGATCAAGAGTGCTAACCGCAGTAGCTCTATTTTCTCTGTCTACTAAAATGTAGATGATCATTTATTACAAATCTCAAGTCTAAAATTTTATGTAGATTTCCATAATCACTAATTATTTTCTTATATATTTTTTTAATTCCTTTTGTATCAAGCTTGTCACTTTGCAGAGCTTCAAATACAAATAAATCGCAAGCTGCTGATTGTATCCAGTCTATCTCTCTTTTGTATCCAATTGTAGCAATAGCACCTGTTTTTTTAAGGAAGGAATTAATTCTACGCTTGTTAATGTTTAATGTCGAGCATGATCCAAAGTAAATAATTTTACCGGTGCACTTATCTCCTAAAAAGTCAGCTAATTCTTCAAGTGAATATTTATCTTTATGCGTAAGAAATATATAGCCGGGATCTCCATGAAATGCTAAATATAGAATTGGGTATTTTTCATTAATTATTCTATTCTTCCACTTGTCAAGAAAGAATTCAAGTTCAGATTTGGTAGCGCAGTCACGAAAAAGATAGTTGCAATACCCTCTCTTTTCTAGTAAATCTAAAATTGGAAGTACAGTGGATTGGTCTTGAATATTTCCATGATCCCAAAGTCCTTCAATACAATAAATACCTTTTTCCTTAATTTTTGCTGTCATTTGTTTTTTATGTATAGTGTCTTTGAAAGTTACTGTCCACTCATTTATACACAAAACAAAATTATTAGAATAAGGATATAAAAAAAATAAAACAAACTAATCTTAATCATAAAATATTTTATGAGTAATTATCCACTTCAAACATCTCTTAAAAAAAACAACTAAGAAGCCTAAAAAAAATATATTAAAAATGTACTTTTGAAATATGAATAAATATAATAATTCATTAAAAATGCAAAATGCCATATGGATAAAAGAACTATAATAAAATTACTTGATGAAAATGTAATTCAATTCAATGCGTTGATCAAGAATTTAAATAAAGATGAGTTTGAAATAAATATAAATGATAAATGGTCTGCGGGTCAAGATTTAGTACACTTAATCAAAGTACTAAAGATAGTTAATATCGGATTTACTTTACCAAAACCTATTTTACGATTAATATATGGTATCAATAAAAATAATAATCGATCTTTTGAACAGCTTCAACAGATATATAAAAATGCATTAGAAGGTGGGGCTAAAGCGCCAACAATCTATATCCCAAAACTAGTTACCTATATCGAAAAAGAGCATTTGATTCAAAAGCATGCATCATTGAATAAATCATTTATACATAAATTAAATAACCATACTCAATATGAGTTAGATAGCTATAGATTGCCTCACCCTATCTTAGGAAAAATTTCTTTAGGAGAACTCGCTATTTTCACTTCTTTCCATACTTTGCATCATTATGAATTGTTAAAATCAAAAATAGGCCATTAAAACATCTATAATGAATCAAAGTAAGTTACTATTATCAATCACTATAATTGGGTTGTTTACTCTAATGCTGAGTTCTTGCAATGAGCATACAAATAAATCGACTCAACAAGTTAATAAAGATACTATTCAAAAAAAATCAAATCCGGTCGTTTACTTTGAAATACCAGTGATAGATATGGAAAGGGCAACTAGGTTTTATTCGACCGTTTTCAACTTTAAATTTGATACCACAATTATTGATAAAAATGAAATGGCTCTATTCCCATTTACTGAAGAAAAATCAGGGATTTCAGGCGCATTAGCAAAGGGAGAAATTTATAAACCGACAAAAGATGGCGTATTGATTTACTTCAATACTGCTAATATGGATGAGACATTGAGATTAGCGAATACCAATGGCGGCAAAATCCTCTATCCAAAAACAGACAATAGCATTGGACTTGTTGCGGAATTCGAAGACACAGAAGGAAACAGAATAGCATTGTATCAGTCGAAAGAATAAAGACAAATTCCACCGATTTTATCGAATTCAGTGGGTGATTTAGGCATACAGTATTGTGTCTAAAAAAATTAAAAAGACCTAACGGCGCGAACAATTGCTGGTTCTCCCTTTACACTAGTACTTTGTCTTCCACTAAAGAAAGTTTGAAACCACGCTTTGCTTTGATCGAACTCCGAAGAACTCCAATAATAATAATTTACAAAACCACCAATGATTTCCTTATTGTATGACAATTTTTCTAACTCATCCTTACTTGGCAAATACCAGTCGGTGTAGCCTCCACCTTTGTAGGCTCTAGCCAATCCTGCTGCATAAATTATAGCTGGTTCACCTTGACTTGTAATAATTTTATTTGTGTTAGACAACCCGGTTCCTATTGCAGTTCCTGTTCCTCCTGTAATTGTATATGTACCTTTATCCCACTTTATTCTTATAAGCTGATCACTTTGATCTGAAGTTGCTGCAATTATACCGTGTTGTGTATTTGGATCATATCCAGGATCTCCATTCACAAAAATATAAGCGACTTTTCCGCCTTGATAATTATCGCCAATTGATAAACTTATTGTTCCTGCTGCTGTTCCTCCAATCATATTTGTCCATGCGCCTCCGTTAAATACTTGCATCTCTCCAGAAGCCCCGCAATTACTACACCAAATGGTTAAACCAGCAATTGGTGATGCAATTTGTGTTCTTTGATAATAACTCATTCGCGGTGGTAAAAACCCTTGTGTAGTTGAGCTTGCCTCTAATACTGCTGAAGGACTAGCAGCTGATGATGCACCCACAATTACTTTTCCACTGTTAGTAATTGCTCCTGTGGTTAAACTAGCAATTGTCCCCACACTTGTTAAACTAGAACCTGTTACGGTTGATTTTAAAATAGTACCTGTTAAAGTTCCAGCATCTGCTGTGGATGTAACTGTGATATCTTTAGTTCCATCAAAAGCAATACCATTAATATTTCTGGCGGTCGACAATTTTGTAGCGGATGTTGCTGTTACAGCATTTATTGCAGTCGTTGCTGTTACAGCATTACCAGTTAAAGAAAGCTTAGTAAGCAATCCAGCATCAACAGTAACTTGTTTCGCATAAGTACTAATGTCGAAACTATTCATCTTTGTAAGTAGAGCAGAATCTGTATAGGCTTTCTTAGTATAATATATACTATCCACATTATTAAGCTTCTTTAGTAAAGCAGAATCAAGAGTAACTTGTTTCGCATATATACTAGTATCAAAATTGCTCATCTTTTTAAGAAGTGCCGAATCGGTATACGTTTTCTTTGTATAGTTTATAATCTCCACTTTATTGAGCTTACTTAATAAATCAGCATCAACAGTAACTTGTTTCGCATAAATACTAGTATCAAAATTGTTCATCTTTGAAAGTAGTGCCGAATCGGTATATGTTTTCTTAGTATAATTTATAGTATCCACAATATTAAGCTTCTTTAATAAAGCAGCATCTACTGTAACTTGTTTCGCATAAATACTAGTATCAAAATTGTTCACCTTTTTAAGTAGTGCCGAATCAGTATAAGCTTGCTTGGTATAATTTATGGTATCCGATAAATCTAATTTATTAGCTAATTGTATTTTAAAAAAATTACTATCAATTTTATAGGATGGTTTTGCATAGGGTGCTAACATGGCGGCGGTATCTTTAATAGCTAATTTTGTATCAATGGTTGTTGATAATATTTGAACAGCCTGTGCTTTGGCATATACCGAAAGCATTTTAGCGGTATCAATGCTATTTAACTTCTCATCTATTCTGGCTGTGTTAGCAGAAAACAAGGCAAAAGGCACGGTACCAAAAATAGTCGTGCCTAAATTGATCCACTCTTTGGTATAGTCCCAGCTAACTCCCGCGCTCACTGGCGTAATAGCTATATTAATATTTAAATAAAAAGGGCCTTTAGACCAATCAATAGTGCTTATGCCTGCAACTGTTCCGCCTACCCTTTGGCCATTGCCCACCATAATACTAAATACACCATGCGCATCCGTATTGGTTTGATGTTCTTCTACTAATACTATATTTCCAGTGGGTGAAGATTGGATAATATTGGTTTGAACATAAATTTTTCGATCCTTAGCAGGGTTTGAGATATTATCCCTTGCTATTGCTTGAAAAAATATACCTGTCTGCGCATTCGTTTTTATAGATAAAAATATCAAACAACCGAATAAAAAAAATTTAATAAAAAGAATATTTTTAGGCATAAAATAATTCATTAAAAATTTTTGAATAATTAATAATACAATTTTTAAAAATATATTTTCTTAAACTATTTTAATATTTTTAATACCCATATCTACTTTTAGTAGCAATATACTTATTTAAAACTTCTGTAGCACTAAGTTCAATATCGTATATTTTCAAAATCCCTAATTTTCCATTAAACGGCCTTAGCGTATTTCCTATGTATATATTTGTGCTAGTAGTATTAATAGTAGGTTCAATGCCTGATAGGCCTGCAACAACAGCGTTATAATAGTTATTATCAAATAGGCCATTGATATAAATAGTATAAAATAAACCATCATTTACAACACTGGGAGGTTTATAGGTAATAACTATATGATACCAAGCATTGGTAGTCAATGATCTTATACTTTTGATATTATAACCCTGATTTAGATCGGTTCCTGAACTCAGTATTAATTTATTATTGTTTACTGCCATTTCAAATAAATCAGCAGTAGCCAAATTACCTATTGAAACAACTGAATTGTTATTTAGCGTATTGAACTTAACCCATGCTTCAATAGATCTAGAAGCTGATCCTGAAATTCCAGATGCTGTGGTTGTTCTTCCATAAATATTATTTATAAATAATGAACGGCCTCCATCTGCACTTAGGATTGGCGCAGCATTGGTTGTGTAATTGGAACTATTAAAAAAAACAAAACTAGATCCTACATTTGGAGTAAGGTCAATCCAGCATGTTGGGCATAGATTACTGTTGCCACTAAATCCGTGTCCATTCCCTGGATAACTATCTAAACTATTTGCATCAAATGTTGCTATTACGCCATCATTGGAATTTATTTGGTTTACGTCATTTGCAAAATTATTTTTTGCGCCAGATAAAGACAGATTTAAAAATGTGCCTTTATAATTATTCGCAGTTTGGTCTTTTAAGAATTTTACAGTCGAATTGTTCTCTGTAGCATACCCTTGATTATTAAAATTATAATATAATTTTAATCCTGATTCAGACCCTTCTATAGGTTTTCTCCAGTTTCCATTAATTTCGTTTGCAGTTAAAGCCTTGTCCCAAAATCGAACTTCATCAAATACAACATTGGTGTAGCCTCCAATATTACCTATCATTAAATTTCCAGTAGCATTAAATGGAATTGTGTTTCTAGTGGTTGTTACTAATTCTCCATTGACATAATTTCTCCATGACAACCCATCATAGGTAGTGGTAATTTGATAGGATCTATTAATTGCAAAGCCAGCTAGTGGAATATTGTCATTGTGATAGTAGTCTTTAATATAATTTCTTAAAACATCTCCTGAAAATTCATAAAATAAAAAACTACCCGCTGAATAGGTTAAGCCGTCAGCTGCTGTTGTAAAACCTATAAACCCGCTAGATGCTGTCTTTTGAACTAATTTAGTTACCCAAAATTGTATAGTGTATGGTGTCTCATCAGTAAAGTTGAACGAAAAATCACTTTTAATAGCAGGATAAGTATTTGCTGGCAATCCTGAAACAGCAGATTCAAAATTAAATGCTGTATTTGCAGTAATTATTGAAGGATACGCGTTATTATTTATTAGTAATGCATGAGGTAATATTGCTTGTGCATTCAAAAAATAAACAATAAAAAAACCAACTATTGTACAATATAATTTCATATTAAAAATTTTGAACAGCCGATGCAAAATAGGTAGACCCATCATATACAATCGTAATTAAATCTATTTTACCAGCTGTGGTGGTAATGACAGGCACTAAACCACCTGACCATTTCCAAGTTGTCGGAAAACTTACACTGTAAGTGCCGCCTTGAATAAACTGAATAACATAGGTGCCTGTTTTCGCATTGGATAAACTAAGCGTGGATATGTTTGCGCCAAGACTTACTTTAAAAATATTGCTTAGTGATAAATCGATTGTGGTGGATGCAGCTGCAGTGACTGCATTAGTCGCATTCAAATAAAATGATTTTGCATTGACTGCGCCACTTGTTTTAATATCGGTTATACTAGTATTACCCAATTGAATGGTATTAACAGCTGTTGTTGTAGCTTGATGACCAATAGCAGTTGAATTCTCATAGCCTGCAGAAGAGGAAGCACCAATTGCAGTAGCAGAATTACCTGTGCTATTTGAAGCTATACCTATCGCTACAGCATTGTTACCTTGACCATTTTGCGCTGCCCCATTGCCTATCGCAACTGAATTTAATCCTTGACTTGTTTTACCTGCGTTATATCCAATGGCAACTGCTGATAAACTTTGAGTTGTTTGTCCTGCATTGTAACCAATTGCAACTGCTGCTGCACCTTGAGTTGTTTGACCTGCATTCGTACCAATAGCTACTGTTTGCTCCAATTGAGAAGTTTGTCCTGCATTGAATCCTAATGCAATTGCAGAAGTGCCTTGACTACTATATCCTGCATTATTTCCTATTGCCACCGAAGTAAAGCCTTGATTAGAATTACCAGACCCTGCGCCTATTGCCACTGCTAAACTACCTTGATTGATTTTACCTGTAGTTTCTCCTATTGCCACTGCATATGAAGATTGATTCTCTTGTCCTGCATTGAATCCTAATGCAATTGCAGAATTGCCTTGACTATTAAGTCCTGCGTTGTAGCCGATAGCAACTGCTGTTGTACCTTGAGTTGTTTGACCTGCATTTGTACCCATCGCAACTGAATAACCTGCTTGACTTGTTACGCCCGAACCATACCCAATTGCTACTGCATATTCCTTTTGATCGTTTTGACCAGCACTAGCTCCAATGGCTACTGAACCAATTGCTTGTAATTGGTTACCTGCATTCGCCCCAATTGCAACAGATCC
>JBIKJM010000003.1:0-21640 GCA_044360985.1 Sediminibacterium sp.
AAACATCCGTCTTAGCATGGTGTAAATCAAAATAGCGTTGGCTATCAGGTACCAATCCTGCAAGTACGATAGATGCATTCACGCTTTTTAATGGGCCAATGTCTGCTCCACCACCGCCAGCTGTAATCTCAGTTCCATAAGGCTTTAATAAGCTCGCCCATTGTTGGAATTTTTTAAACTGCTCAGGGCTTGTTGCACTAATACCAATGGCTCTTGGTGTAAATCCACCTGCATCACTCTCTAATGCAAAAATATGTTTTTCGTTATTTTGTTTTGCAAGCTCTGCATACTTAGCGCCACCTTTTCCTCCATTCTCTTCGTTCGCAAATAATACAAAACGAATGGTTCTTTTAGGTTTGTAATTTAACGCTTTCATCGTACGTAAAATTTCCATCGTTTGCACGATACCTGCACCATCATCATGTGCACCTTCGTTGACATCCCAACTATCTAAGTGCCCACCAACTGTGATGATTTCATTTGGAAACTCTGAGCCCTTTATTTCAGCCACTACATTGTTTTCGTCTGCATCAGGTAAAAAGAATCCATAGGTTTGTATTTGCACACGCAATTGTTTATTCCTAGATTGATTCCAAACTTTTTTGGCATCATTTGGACCAAGGGCCACAGCTGGAATTTTTGGATATGCTTCGTCATAGACCATAGTGCCTGTATGAGGCGCGTTATCAGGTGCAGTACTTAATGAATGAATCATCACTCCTACGGCGCCATATTTAGCAGCTCTGCTTGCACCAGATCGGCGATACACGCCTGACTCACTATAAGCTTTAAAAGTTTGGATTATGGTTGGATCAAATTGGCTATGGTAATAAACAATCTTCCCTTTTACTTCGTCTTTTCTTTTTTCCAATTCATCAAAATTAGCCACCGCTAATAATTCTGCTTCAACCAATCCATTACTTGATAAAGAATTTCCTAAAGCAAATACTTCTAATTTATCCATCATTGGCTTGCCATCGGCAGCAACCACTGCACTAAAGTCTTTGCCTCCACGTTGCCAGTTTGGCGTTTTACAAGCTTGCATATAAACTTGATCAGGCTTAAATGTTTCCATATGACGCTTCCCCCAGATAGCTGCATTTTGTTGTTGAGGAGAGCCAGCCAAACGGCCCCCAATGGACTTGGTTAATTCTCTTAATAAGTCATATGCTTTGCCATTTTTCATGATCTCGTCGGACATCATTTTAATAGTCGTACTGTCTGACTTAGATTGCGCCTCTACCATCAATGGAAGGGCAAAAAGGAAAAGTAAAATTTTACGCATTGTATTCTAGTTTTAACATTCAAATAATTTATTAAATATAACTAAACTTTGTCGATTTTTTAGTTGTTCTTTGTAGTCACAATAGCTCAAAATGAAGATTGGAATAGTTTGTTATCCTACATTTGGTGGAAGTGGTGTATTAGCCACAGAACTTGGAAAAGCTTTAGCAGATAAAGGACATGAAATCCATTTTATTACCTACCAACAACCCGTTCGTTTAAATGGGTTTCACGAAAATATTTTTTACCACGAGGTAAGGGTTCCAACTTATCCCCTATTTGACTTCCCGCCCTATGAATTAGCATTAGCCAGCACGATGGTAGATGTCATTTTAAACCATGACTTAGATTTGATCCATGCGCATTATGCTATACCACATGCATCTGCAGCTTATACTGCAAAGCAAATTGTGAAACAAAAAACAGGTAGATTCGTGCCAGTCATTACCACTTTACATGGCACAGATATCACATTAGTTGGACGCGATAAAACTTACGAACCAGTTGTGACATTCTCTATCAATGAAAGTGATGCGATTACGGCTGTTTCTGAAAACTTAAAACAAGAAACTTTAAAACATTTTGAGATCCGCAAGGAGATTGAAGTGATTCATAATTTTGTGGACTTAAAAAGATTCAATAAAAAGCCTTCAACTGCTTTTAAAAAAGTAGTTGCTGCGCATGACGAAAAAATTGTAGTACATGCGTCCAATTTTAGAAAAATAAAAAGGATTGGCGATGTGATGGAAATATTTAAAAATATCCACGCAGCAACCTCTTCTAAATTACTGATGGTAGGTGATGGGCCAGAACGTCCAATTGCCGAAGACTTAGCAAGACAATACGGTATTGAATCGGATGTGCGTTTTTTAGGCAAGCAAGAGCAGATGGAAGATATTTTAGCAGTGAGTGATTTATTCTTATTGCCTTCTGAATATGAAAGTTTTGGTTTAGTTGCATTAGAAGCGATGGCTTCCAGTGTGGCTGTTATTAGTTCCAATGCAGGTGGATTAGGCGAAATTAATATTGATGGAAAAACAGGCTACACTGCAGATGTGGGCGACGTGGCTACGATGAGCGCAAGCGCAATTGAATTACTTACAGATGATTCTAAATTAAAAGCCTTTAAGCACAATGCATTAGAGCAGGCTAAATTATTTGATATCCATCATATCATTCCTATGTACGAAAACTTGTATAGACGTTTTTGCAGAACAGGGGATTGCTAAAAATACATTTAAGCTTTATCAAATTGAATAGCTTGTTTTTTTAGCTACAAAGACTGGTCGATACTTTCATTTATTTTTTGAACAGCGATTGTTAATTCTTCCATCGTAATACTCAATGGTGGCGCTATTCGGATACGATCTTCTGCAAATAAGAACCAATCTGTAATGACTCCATTTGCTACACAGTTCGCTGCAATTTTTTTAGTTAATTCGGAAGTAGCAAATTGCAAAGACATCCAAAGTCCTTTATGTTTTTTATCCAAGATGGCAGGATGCGTTAATGCTTCTGCTAAATATGTTTCTTTCATTTTTACTTCATCCATCCAACCCGATTCAAGCAATACTTCTAAGCCAGCCTTGCCAGCTGCACAAGCAACAGGATTTCCACCAAATGTAGTGATATGGCCTAATACAGGATCATAAGTTAAAGTACCCATCATGGCTGGCGAGCTAATGAAAGCGCCTAGAGGCAAACCAGCTCCTAATGCTTTTCCTGTTAATAAAATATCAGGTACCACGCCATATTGTTCAAAAGCAAATAAGCTACCAGTTCTTCCAAATCCAGATTGAATTTCATCAAAGATCAATAAAATACATAGCGCATCGCATTTTGTTCTTAATGCTTTTAACCATTCAGCAGATGCAGCTGTGATGCCCGTTTCGGCTTGCACAGGTTCTACCATCACACAGGCTACATGATGATCAATCAAATCAATGTCCTCCATGTTATTGTACCTAAGATGCAATACATCTGGTAATAACGGACGGTATGCATTCCTAAAATACTCATCCCCCATCACACTTAAAGCACCTTGTGTACTGCCATGATAAGCGCCATCAAATGCAATAATCCTTGTTCGCTTTGTGACGCGCTTGGCCAATTTCATAGCACCCTCTGCCGCTTCTGCTCCGCTATTGGTAAAATAAATAGATTGTAAATTTTCAGGCAATAAGGACAATAAAGCTTTTGCATATTGTACCTGTGGTGATTGAATGAATTCCCCATATACAATCACATGCATGTATTGTTTTATTTGCTGCTCTATTGCTGCAATCACTTTTGGATGACTATGTCCAATATTGCAAACACTGAAACCCGCAATCAAATCGATATAAGCTTTGCCTTCGGTGTCGTGAATATAAATGCCTTCGGCGCGCGCGACTTCTAGCCCAATAGGCTTAGGGGAGGTTTGGGCTAAATGCTGTAAAAAAAATTGTCTATTGTTTAATCTGGACATTCGGTATAAATTGCAGTACAAAAGTCGCATTTTTATGGCAACCATACTACCCGTTAACGGAAAACTACCTCAAATTGGTGAAAATTGTTTTATTGCTCCCAATGCCACCATCGTGGGTGAAGTCAGCATGGGGGCAGATTGCTCTGTATGGTTCAATGCAGTGATTCGCGGCGATGTGCATTATATCAAAATGGGCGATAAAGTAAATGTACAAGATGGTGCCATTATTCATTGCACTTATCAAAAACACCCCACCACCATTGGAAACAATGTATCGATTGGTCACAATGCCATGGTGCATGGTTGTACCATTCATGACAATGTATTGATAGGCATGGGGAGTATTGTGATGGATGCCTGTGTGGTAAATTCTAATGCCATCATTGCAGCAGGAGCCGTTGTATTAGAAGGAACAATTGTTGAAGCTGGAAGTATTTATGCAGGTGTGCCCGCAAAAAAAGTAAAGATGGTGTCTGAAGAATTAATTCATGGCGAGATCAACCGCATCTCTAATAATTATGTGCAATATGCTTCTTGGTTTAGTGACTATAACGATGCGCCAGATGCTACCAAGAAAGTTAGCGAATAAAAAAGTCTAGTATTTTTTTTCTTCAATCCCATGCCATAAATCCACATAGCTAAAAAAGCGTGCTTCAGAAATCAAACCTTTTTCTACAGCGGCTTTTACAGCGCAGCCTGGCTCATTAATATGTTGACAATTGTTAAATTGACAACCCTGCATCTTGGCCCGCATTTCTGGAAAATATTGTGCTAATTCTTCTTTAGATAAATTCACCAATCCTAATTCACGCATACCCGGTGTATCAATCACAGCGCCACCTCCAGGGTAATCATACATTTGTGCAAAAGTAGTCGTGTGCATTCCTTTCCCACTCCATCCACTCACTTCTTGTGTTGTTAAATCAAGGTCTGGAAACAAATAATTAATTAAGGAAGATTTACCCACCCCACTGTGTCCACTTACTAAAGTCGTTTTATTTTTCAATAATGTATCCAAAGGTTCAAGCCCTATTTTTTGTTCAATACTAATAAGCAATACTTGATACCCCACTGCCTGGTACATCTCCTCTAATTCCGCGTACCTTTCTAACTCCTCGGGCCCGTATATATCTGCTTTGTTGAACACGATGATGGCAGGAATGTGAAAGGCTTCACAAGACACCAAAAATCGATCAATAAATCCCTGTGAGGTCTTAGGAGATTTTAATGTTGCTAATAAAATAGATTGATTCATATTAGAGGCAATAATATGTTGTTGCCTTTTATTATGGGGAGACTGCCTAGCTACATAATTGTCTCTTTCTATAATATTGTGAATCATGACTGCTTGCTCTGCATCCTCCTCCATAGTACAATCTACCCAATCGCCCACTGCAATTGGATTGGTAGAAGTAATGGCATCCAATTTAATCACCCCCTTAATACGGGCTTGACAAAATTGGCCATTTTCTAGCTTTACGCTATACCAACTACCGGTAGATTTATAGATCCTCGCTTTCATGAAAACGAAGATAATCAAAGCATCCACAAAATCAATATCTTTGCCCCATGAGTGAATATGAACACGATAAAATTGTACCCTATGCAGCAAGTCAGGCTGCTAAAAAAGAACAGGTAGCTACCATGTTTGACCATATTGCAAAAAGGTATGATTTTTTAAACCGCTTTTTAAGCTTAGGGATTGACCAAGGATGGCGTAAAAAAGCCATTGCTTATTTTGGTCAACAAAAGATCCACCATTTATTAGATATCGCTACTGGAACTGCCGATATGGCTTTGATGGCCAATAAAACAATTGCACCAAAAAAAATAACTGGTATTGATATTTCTGAGGGTATGATGCAGTATGGAAGAATAAAAATTGCAGATAAAGGATTGAGCGATCGCATTCAATTGATCACTGGTGACAGTACTGCTATTCCTTTTGATGACCAAACATTTGACGCTGCCATGGTGGCTTTTGGTGTTCGCAACTTCGCCAATTTAGAAAAAGGATTGAGTGAAATATATAGGGTCTTGCAACCTGGAAGCAAATTGGTTATTCTTGAGTTTTCTCAGCCAAGTAGTTTTTGGTTCAAGCCTATTTATCAATTTTATATGAACTGGATCACACCAACCATTGGTAAATTATTTTCAGGCAACAGAGCCGCCTACCAGTATTTAAATGACAGTGTGATTGCTTTTCCAGAAGGGACGGCATTTATTAAAATATTTGAACAAGTTGGATTTAAACAAGTCATTCAGAAAAAATTAACCTTAGGCATATGCAGTATTTATTGCGGAATAAAATAAGCTATATAATTATAATTAGCTTGAGTATTAGCAGTGCTGCGATAGCGCAGAGGGGCGAGGTGTTTCGTCCAGATCATGATGAATTACCTTATTATTTTGGTCTAAGTGTGGGCTTAAGTAGCTTCAATGCCTCCTATCTTTTAAATAGTAGCTTTTTAACTGTCAATGCTGCAAATCAACTTCCAATGAGTGCTATTCAAATAAGCCCAGTTAATTCCATATTTTTAAATTTAGGATTGGTAGGCACAAAAAAAATATCAAATAATATATATATAAGAGCAAACCCAAATTTTTTAATTAGTGGGAACAAAACATTTAGCTTTAATGTCAAAGCAACCAAAGATTCTTCCCAAACTTTTAGCACAGCATCCTCTATCATTCAACTTCCAATAGCAATCAAATTTCAATCAGATAGATACAATGGATTTAGATATTCCAATTTTATGCGACATTATTTGATTTTGGGGGGCAAATTTGATTTTGATGTTGTAAGTTCTAGATCAGGGAAAATCAATCCACCTGTACTATTCACTAGTCCTCAAAATTACCCAAGTATTTTAAAGGGTACCGATTTCGGTGCAGAAATTGGCGTTGGATTAAGTTTTTATTTGAGGTACGCTACCATTTCTCCTGAAGTTAAATTTAGCTATGGTTTAAGAGACCTAAAAAAAGTGTCTCCCGGTACTCCACCATTGTTATCTAATCTAGATAAAGTGAGTGCTAATTTCGTCTATTTCACGATTCATATAGAAAACTAAACTACTTTTTATGTCAAACTACTTAATTAAAAACACCACCATTGTCAATGAAGGTCGTCGCTTTGTAGGAGATGTTTTAATAAAGGACGGAAGGATAGAAAAAATAGCAAGTACAATTGAACCAAGCTATGCAGTAGAAGAGATCAATGGTGAAGGTCAATTTCTTTTACCTGGGGTGATTGATGATCAAGTGCATTTTAGAGAGCCTGGATTGACCCATAAAGCCAATATTTATACCGAAGCAAAAGCAGCTGTAGCAGGTGGCACCACTAGTTTTATGGAAATGCCCAACACCAATCCTCCCGTATTTACACAGGAATTATTAGAAGATAAATACCAGATTGCTGCTTCAAACGCGTTGGCCAACTATTCTTTTTTCATGGGCACTTCTCAGGACAATGTAGAAGAAATTTTAAAAACCAATGCAAAGAAAAATGAAGTTTGTGGTGTAAAAATTTTCATGGGATCCTCTACCGGTAATTTATTAGTAGACAACCCGATTGTCTTAGAACGCATCTTTGAAGGATCTGAATTGTTGATTGCAACACATTGCGAAGAAGAAGCAATCATTAAAAAGAATAAAGCGCATTTAGAAGCAACCAAAGCGATTTTAGAAACAAGCGACCACCCTATTATTAGAGATGTGGATGCTTGCTTTGAGTCTTCTTTTAAAGCCATCCAATTGGCTAAAAAATTTGATACAAGATTACACATATTGCATATCAGTACGGCCAAAGAATTACAATTATTCTCTAATCTTAAACCATTGGCGGAAAAACGCATTACTGCAGAAGTTTGTGTGCATCATTTACATTTTACAGCAGACGATTATGCTGCAAAGGGTAATTTAATCAAGTGCAATCCAGCCATTAAATCAGCAGAAAATAAAACGGCATTATGGGAAGGCTTATTGAATGATCAATTAGACATCATCGCTACAGACCATGCACCACATACCTGGGAAGAGAAGCAAGAAGCTTACGTAAATGCTCATGCAGGATTGCCCTTGGTTCAACATGGTTTGATGTTGATGCTTAAATATGTGCATGAAGGCAAACTAAGCATGGAAAAAATGGTAGAGAAAATGAGCCATGCCGTTGCTACTTGTTTTCAAATTAAAGAAAGAGGCTTTATTAGAGAAGGCTATTATGCAGATCTTGTACTTGTAAAAGAATTGCCTTTCACGGTTACTAAAGACAATATATTGTACAAATGCGGATGGAGCCCATTTGAAGGCACCCAATTTCCTTATAGCGTTCAATCTACTTTTGTCAATGGCCATCTTGTTTACCATCAAGGTCAGTTCAATGAAGCTCAAAAAGGAAGTAGAATCCAGTTTACAAGAAGTTAAATGCAGGTAGATAAAACGACGATACTTGATATTGGACTTTTAGACAATAATGAATCTAAAGGACTGGCTAGTCATTTAGATTTTTGCAAAACAAATGGTGGTAAAGCAAAATGGATGCAGCTTATCACTTCTCCTTTAGACACAAAGTATGCCATTGAATCAAGACAATCCGTCTTACAAATTTTTATTGCAGAGAAAGCTTTTTTGGACCAAATGAAAATTTCTAATGGGACTTGTTTGGTCATTGACCAATTTTATGGCAATAGCTTTTCACCCATCCCTAAACAGATTGGTTTACTAGGCGCTTATTGGTATCAATTTTGGAATAAAACAGATTACGCCCTAATTGCTTATTCGGTGCACCACATAGTCACTTTTGTCCAAGGGCTAGACCAGTGGCTTAAAGTGTTTGAGCCTTATTCAAATAACACCGAATTAAATGCATTGATAGCGCCAATCAAAAAACATATAGAGCAATTAGATTGTCTTAGAGTGGATAGCAAAGATTTAAAAAAAGATCCTCAAGCAGTATTGGAGTTGGGCTATTTTTTTTATTACCAGTATAAAGCACAGATCAAAAAATTACAAAACCATTTCTATGTGGTAGATGCCTATTATAGTATGGCCACAGCGATGCAGGAATACGGGTTCAACTTTCCAGAATGGGTGGATCAATCGAGTCCGATGATTGAATTTGAGGGCGCAGTGCATCCGCTAGTAATCAATGCAGTGGCTAATGATTTGAGCTTAAGTTCTGAATCCCACTTTTTATTTTTAACTGGCGCAAATATGGCCGGTAAAAGTACTTTTATAAAAACAGTTGGGTTACTTGCCTACCTAGCGCATATTGGCATGGGTGTGCCAGCAAAAAAATGCAAACTCACTATTTTAGATGGGCTTATCACCAATCTAACCACTGCAGACAATGTACTTAAAGGAGAAAGTTATTTCTTTAATGAAGTACAACGCATTAAACATACTTTAACACAGGTGATGGATGGAAAAAAATACCTAGTACTCATAGACGAATTATTTAAAGGAACCAATATCATTGATGCAATGAAGTGTAGTACAAAAGTGATTGAAGGTTTACAAGATTTAAAGCAATCCTTATGTATTTTATCTACACATTTATATGAAATAAGTGAACCATTGAAGGTCTACCCCCATATTCAATTTTGTTATTTTGAAACTGCAATCATTAACAAAGCACTCATTTTTAATTACACTTTGAAAAAAGGGGTAAGCCAGGATAGAATTGGCTACCTTATTTTAGAAAGAGAAGGGGTCGTGGAGTTGATTGAACGTATAAATACTTAAATACGGTTTCAATTTTTTGCTATTTTTCAAAGAAACATGCTCGTAAAAACAAGAGGTGCTTGCTTATTTGGCATGGATGCCATTGGTATACAGGTAGAAGTCAATGTGAGTATGGGACAAGGCTATTGTATCGTTGGACTTCCGGACACAGCAGTTAAGGAAAGTTTACACCGAACAGAAATCGCGATAAAGGCCAATGGTTTTCAGATGCCAAGAACAAAATTGGTCATCAATTTAGCCCCTGCTGATATCAAAAAAACAGGTCCTGCTTTTGATCTTCCAATTGCCATTGGTATCCTTGCTGCATCGGACCAAATAGTCAATTCAAATGTTTTATCAGATTACTTAATGATGGGTGAGCTTAGTTTAAATGGTGCACTTCAGCCAATAAAAGGAGTGCTTGCTATGGCGATCTATGCAAAAGAAGCAGGTTTAGCGGGATTGATTATTCCAACAATCAATGCATCAGAAGCATCTTTGATTGAGGGGCTTAAAGTATATGCATTTGATCACCTTACCCAAGTCACGCAATTTTGTAACCACCCCGAATTATTTAGCCCTTTTCAAAAAAATGATCAAGACAAAGAAGCAGCACCCATCATTTACCCCGTTGACTTTGCTTTTATCAAAGGACAGTTTCAAGCAAAAAGAGCGATTGAAATAGCCGCAGCAGGAGGACATAATTTAATCATGGTTGGGCCACCGGGCGCAGGAAAAACTTTGTTAGCAAAAACAAGTATTAGTATCCTGCCTACAATGAGCCATAAGGAAACCTTAGAAACGAGTAAAGTGTATAGCTTGATTGGTAAATTATCTCCTACTTCTGGATTGATGCATACTCGTCCATTTAGAAATCCGCATCATTCCCTTTCATCCATTGCATTAGTGGGTGGCGGATCCATTCCTCAGCCTGGTGAAATTTCAATGGCACATAATGGTGTCTTATTTTTAGACGAGCTGCCAGAATTCAGCAGAGCAGCCATCGAAATTTTACGCCAACCCATGGAAGCAGGTTATGTTAGCATCTCTAGATCTAGGCAAACCGTTGAGTTCCCTAGTAGATTTATGCTTTTTGCCTCTATGAATCCATGTCCTTGCGGGTATTTTAATCATCCACAAAAAGCCTGTATATGCAGTCCAAGTGTTGTAAGAAAATACCTACATAAAATTTCGGGGCCCTTGTTAGACAGGATTGATTTACAAATTGAAGTGGTACCCGTGCGTTACGAGGAGCTCACCAACCATGCCATTACAGAAAACTCATCGACCATTCGTGAAAGGGTACAAAAGACAAGAACCATTCAATTGAAACGCTTTAGCCAGGATTCTGGGATCATTACAAATGCACAAATGCAATCATATGAATTAAAAAAATGGGCGCAATTAGATGACGCTTCGGCAAAATTATTAAAAATGGCTATGGAACAATTCCACCTAAGTGCTAGAGCCTATGATCGAATCATCAAAGTAGCACGTACTATCGCAGATTTAGATGGATCAAAAGATATTCAAAATCAGCATATTAGTGAATCCATTCAATACAGGATGCTGGACCGAGCCGCATGGGGTCAGTCTTATTAATATTGACCGGTCGTTAGCATCACTAAAGTACATGCTTCTATTGTGGAGATATTTGCTGCATGCGCTAATTCAACTAGTCTAGGATTTTCAGTTCCTGGATTGAAAATGATCCGATCAGGTTTTAGCGCAATTATCTGATCATAGTATTCGACTTGTGCAGTAGGCCCTAAATACAAAGTCAAAGTGGCTATGGAGGCGGCTTTTGGCCAGTCTTGCACAATAGGCAAAGATTGAATCATGCCTTTTTTAATCCCATATGGATAAACTGCATGTCCTTTTTCTAGTAGCATGACCGTAGCCATATAACTGTATCTTTCTGGGTTAGTTGATGCCCCTAAAACCATGGTAACACTTGTTTGCATAAAACAAATCTATTATTAAAAATTTAAATTGTTTTTATTTTGTTACAATAAAAGAATGTAATTTTATAAAAATCAAAAATCCTTAAAAAAACATAAGTTTATGGCAAGCAAGAAAAAAGCAAAAGCAAAGAAAGCAGTAGCGAAAAAAGCAACTGCAAAAAAAGCAACCCCAGCTAAAAAGAAAGCAGCTCCTAAAAAAGCAGTAGCAAAGAAGGCACCTACAAAAAAGAAAGCAGCTCCTAAGAAGAAGACCGCTCCTAAAAAAGCAGTAGCTAAGAAAGCACCTGCTAAAAAGAAAGCAGCTCCTAAGAAGAAGACCGCTCCTAAAAAAGCAGTAGCTAAGAAAGCGCCTGCAAAAAAGAAAGCAGCTCCTAAGAAGAAGACCGCTCCTAAAAAAGCAGTAGCAAAGAAGGCACCTGCAAAAAAGAAAGCAGTAGCGAAGAAAGCACTTGCTAAAAAAGTTGTTGCAAAGAAAGCAGTAGCAAAGAAGGCACCTGCAAAAAAGAAAGCAGCACCTAAAAAAGCAGTAGCGAAGAAAGTAGTCGCTCCAGTTGCAGCCCCTGTGGTAGCTCCTGTTGTTACACCTTCACTTTTTGAAACTCCAGGTACGGATAACAATCCAACAGCTTAATTAAAAACAGCTTTATATAAATCCCGCTTTATGCGGGATTTTTTATGTCAAAACAAAAAATTCAACAAAAAAAGTCCCCGCGAATATCGTAGGGACTTTTTTAAAAATCATTAGAGTAAAAAAAATCGTGGGGCCCGTTTATGGGGTCCCTCGAAAAAATCATTAGAGTAGAAATAAAAAAGCCCCGCGGATTTCGTGGGGCTTTTTTATTTACACGAACATTCTTATAGGTTCTTCTAAATAGCTTTTTAAAGTTTGTAAGAAAGCAGATCCTGTTGCACCATCCACTACTCTATGGTCACAACTTAATGTTACATTCATCACATTGCCTGGTACTATTTGACCATTTTTTACCACAGGCTCTTGTGCAATGCCACCTACCGCTAGGATACAAGCATCTGGCGGGTTGATAATTGCAGTGAATGAATCTATACCAAACATACCTAAATTAGAAATGGTGAAAGTACTTCCTTCCCAATCTGAAGGTTGTAATTTTTTATCTTTTGCTTTTTTAGCAAACTCTTTTACAGATACACTTATTTCATCCAAAGAAAGTCCGTCTGCAAAACGAAGTACAGGAACTAGTAATCCTTCGTCTACCGCAACTGCAATACCAATATTCACATGGTGGTTTTCACGAATCACATCGCCTAACCAACTGCTATTTACTTTTGGATGTTGTTTTAAAGCAAGGGCTACCGCCTTAACAATAAAATCATTGAAGCTAATTTTAACTGGTGCTGTTTCATTCACGACTGTTCTAGCAGCAATGGCCGCATCCATGTTAATTTTCATGGTTAAGTAAAAATGCGGCGCTGTAAATAAACTTTCGCTTAAACGTCTAGCAATCGTTTTACGCATTTGAGAAACTGGTGCATCTACAAAACTTACTTGACCAACAAAATTAGTATTTCTTGGAGCGGCTGATCTTGCAACACTAGCAGTATTGCTTGGCGTATAATTTTCTAAATCTGTTCTTGTAATTCTTCCATGCTCACCTGTGCCTTGAACATATTTTAAATCTATCCCTTTTTCTTTAGCAATTTTTTTAGCTAAAGGAGAAGCAAAAATTCTTCCTTCATTCACTACTTGCGTTGAAGCAGGACTTACAGCAGTCGCTGTAGGCGTAGGTGCAGCTTGAGGAGTAGATGTTGCTTGCGCAGATTGAGCTGGTGCAGCTGAAGCAGTTGCTTGTGCAGCTCCACCTTTTAATGCAGCAACAATTGGTGCGATGTCTAAACCTTGTTGTCCAATGATGCATAGTAAATCATTCACTAAAATCTTTTCACCCGCCTTAGCACCTTGGTATAATAAAATTCCATCTTTATAAGATTCTAATTCCATCGTTGCCTTATCGGTTTCGATGTCTGCTAATACTTCTCCTTTTTTAACTGTATCCCCAATTTGCTTATGCCATCCAGCGATAACACCTTCGGTCATGGTATCACTCAATCTTGGCATCAATACCACTTCTTCCATTGCAGAAAAATCTGCAGTTGGAGCAGCAGGCGCTGCTGCTACCGGAGCAGTTGCAACTGAAGTTTCTATTGTTTGAGCTGGAGCTGGTGTATTTGTAGCACCTGTATTTTGAGCAATCAAAGCAGTCACGTCTTCACCTGCTTTTCCAAAAATGGCCAATAAATCGTTGACTTGTAATTTTCCACCACGAGGCGTTCCTATATGTAATAAAACACCATCTTGATAGCTCTCTAATTCCATGGTTGCCTTATCCGTTTCTATCTCGGCCAATAAATCGCCTTTTTTTACGGTATCCCCCACATTCTTATGCCAAGCCGCAACAACACCTTCGGTCATGGTATCACTTAAACGGGGCATTAATATTACTTCTGCCATAGGTAAAAAGCTAATTTGTAATTGAGTCGTGAAATTACACTAAAAATGTATTTTTTCCCACCGAAATAGGCAATTTTATAGCAAATAAGGTCAAATAAGGCAGATAAAAGTAAATCCTAGATGGCTTACTGTCCTTGCGCTAAACTATATGCTTTTTTATCACCCCACATGCTCAAGATTTCAACTGAACTAATCTGCAAATCCTTAGAAAGTGCAGCATATAAGTTCAAAATATCAGATTGAGAAAGCGGATTTGAAGCGTCGGTTTCAAATCGAATACGATATTGATTTACTAGGTTGGTGAAAACAGAACCTGTTGGCCAAACCTGTGTTCCTCTATTAGAAATCGTCACCAATTTCAATTGATCTTTTTCTTGTTTAATTGCAACAGCAGCCAACTCATTTGGTTGTAATGTGGTTTCAACAAAGAAATCTGCTCCAACAATTTTATGCGCTTCGTTTTTTGAACTTAGCAACATAGGGTTTTTTGTAATAGCGCTATTGGTAGGAACAAAATCAAAATCTTTTAAGCTAGGTTTAGGATTTTGTGTTGGTTGTTTTCCAAAATTATCAATGATGGTCTGTGCAAAAACAGTGGTATTCACAGAAGGTATAGACTTATCTCCAAAATCACCTGTATGTACGCCCGACTCCAATGTATATAATAATGCATTTTCAATCATGACTGCTTTTTCCATCATACCTAAATGGCGCAACATATTCAATCCACTCAATAATAAAGAGGTAGGATTCGCAATATTTTTTCCAGCAATATCTGGCGCAGTGCCATGAACTGCCTCGAAAATAGAAATATGATCTCCAATATTTGAAGATGGCGCAAAGCCAAGTCCACCAACCAATCCAGCGCATAAGTCACTCACAATATCTCCTTGTAAATTCGTTAAAACAATCACGTCAAATAAGTCTGGACGACTTACCAATTTCATACATAAATCATCTACAATAACATCATCTGATTTTAAATTTGGATATTCTTTTGCGATCTCATTAAATACTTCCAAGAATAGACCATCCGTTAACTTCATGATATTGGCCTTGTGTCCACAAGTAACTCTTCTTGCACCTTTTTTCTGAGCCATTTCAAATGCATAACGAATCACTTGTTCACTTCCGCCTCTTGTAATGAATCTTCTTGCAATGGCCACATCTTGTGTTAACATGTGTTCGATACCACCATATGTGTCTTCAATATTTTCACGCACAATGGTCAAATCGATATTGATACCTGCTTTACTAAAAACAGTATCTACTCCACTTAAAGTTTGAAATTTTCTATCATTCGCGTAGGTGTTCCATGTTTTTCTTGCCGTTACATTGACACTTTTAACACCCTTGCCTTTTGGTGTTTCCATTGGACCCTTAAATAGGATACCTAATTTTTCAATCGCCTCTTTGGCTTCTGGCGTCATCCCAATACTAAAGCCTTTATCAAATACCCATTTTCCCATGTCTACATACTGATACTCTAATGGTAATTTAGCTGCATCGAATATGCCAATGACTGCTTCCATAATCTCTGGACCGATTCCATCACCTTTAGCTACAGCTATCTTCATTTTAGTCAGTTTTTATAGTGAAAAATGGTGTTTGTATATAAATTTTGCAAACGCCTTCGCAAAGTTAGGTGAGTTCCTCCTGCTTTAAAAAAAATAGCCTAACTTTTTGGGCATGCTGAGTAAAATATTTCCTAAATTTATCCCGCAGTATACTCTGCAAGTTACTTTTGATCATAACGGTCATGATTTCTACAATTTCTGAAGGCATAGAAGTAAGTGTTGAAACCTTTTACCAAAAAGATTATAGCAACCCTTTACAGCAAGATTTTATGTTTGCTTATCGCATTACCATCGAAAATCACAACTCATTTCCTGTAAAATTACTACGTAGATTTTGGGAGATATTTGACAGCAATGGAGAGCATAGAGTGGTGGAAGGCGAAGGCGTGGTGGGCGTTCAGCCTTTGATTATGCCTGGTAAGCAATACCAATATGTTAGTGGTTGTAATTTAAAAACTGAATTAGGTAAAATGCAAGGGTATTACAATATGGAAAATGTTGAAAATAGGGAAGCTATTCAGGTTAAAATTCCTGCGTTCAAAATGATTGCTCCCGTTAAATTAAATTAAGCCGTTCAGCTTAAAGTATTTTTATGTTATTTATTAAAATATTTTTTAGGGCTAAAAATCAATATTAGTTTGATCAAAGATGGTCTTGGCAGGTGTTTTCAAAAGTTGATTGAGATCGCTTTTTGACTCTCCCTTTTGTTGACTCATCCAAGATTGTACAATACGATAGCCAATATATTTACCTACATTGCCTGGTATAGCTTCTCCAAAATAATCATTATAGGGCGCTTCTCTTAAAATCGCTGAAGTCAAATTCGGGTCTACAGAAAAAAGTCTGTTTTGGCTTGATAAAAATGTCCAAATATCTCCTTTATGTTCTTGGATTGCTTCTAATTGATCGCCTGTATAGCCTAATAAAAGTGTATCTGAAGCATTTGGTAAACATTTTCCAATGATATATTGACGCTTGCCTATTTCAATCATTTGTTCAATCAATTGTTTCCCATTGATTCTTAAAGGATCATAATCGTTCAATATATTTTGTAAAGAATTTACTACAATATATTCTGGCGCAAACTGACGACTAATATAGCTTGGATAGATAGTATTGATTTGTTCCGAGTAGTACCAGCTTGACTCCGCACCCATATACAATTGAAGACCAATAGCAAGTCCATCTTTAGTCACCACGTTCCCATAAGTTTCGAGTGGTCCTATAAAATAAATGATTTGCTTTGGGATATTATAGGATGGAAAGTAGAAATGGAATCTTTTAAAAGCTACTGCTATCTCTGGGGTTGCTTTTTTAGATGCTTGAACTTTTGTTGTGGCTTGATAGATTGGGAGATAGGCTTTATAAAAAGCCAATATCTTTTTGGTCTCTTTTTTTGAAGACAGCATCAGAATTCGATTAAAATAATCTTCTGAAAATTGAGGGTATTGTTGGACCAATTTGGCTAAATCTGACTCAAAATGCAAGCTGTCCATGGCAAAGAAAGCACTGTCAAATCTGATTGCTGTCATATTTGATGTTGGCCCTAAAAGAGCAGGGTCTTCGGATGGCGTTTCACATCCCCATAGAGCAAGCCCGAATAAACCATAAAATAAAGCAGTTAATCGCATCCCCGAAAGTACAAAAAAAGCGAGTTTATTTCTTTTAAAAACCGACCTTTGGTGCATGAAAATTTGTATCGCCCAACAGAATTATCATATTGGCAATTTCGAGGCCAACACAAAACAGATCATTGACGCAATTGAGCGCGCAAAGCAACAAGGTGCTGATTTAATTTTATTCAGTGAAATGAGTGTTTGTGGTTATCCTGCAAGAGACTTTGTAGAGTTCAATGATTTTATCAAACAATGTTACGCTAGTGTGGATACCATTAGAAAAGCAGCAGACACCATTGGAGTTCTGATTGGGGCTCCTGCACATAATACCAATGAAAAAGGAAAGCCGTTATACAATGCAGCGTTTTTTTTATACGATCAAAAAATACAAGCAGAGATTCATAAAACATTATTGCCTACTTATGATGTATTTGATGAGAATCGATATTTTGAACCAGCGAGCGAGTGGAAAGTAGTTCCTTTTAAAGGAAAGCATTTGGCGATTACTATTTGCGAAGATATTTGGAATCTTGGAGACAATCCTTTGTACACAATTTGCCCCATGGATCAAATGATGCAACAGGCTCCAGATATTTTACTGAATCTGAGTGCATCTCCATTTGATTATACCCATGATGAAGATCGTAAAGCCACCATTAAATCTAATGTGGTTAAATATAAAAAGCCATTGTTCTATTGTAACGCCATTGGAAGTCAAACAGAAATTGTATTTGATGGTGCTTCTTTAGTTTTTGATAAGGATGCAAATTTATGTGGCGCCTTACCGATGTTTGAATCTGCTATGCAGATTTTTGAATGCAATGATGATGGCACCATCAATGCCCCGATTCTTGAACCTGCAGCATCTGTGCCAAGTAAGGAATTGAACCCAGCTAAATTAATACCAGCATTGAATATTGACCAAGTGTATAAAGCATTGGTATTAGGCGTGAAAGATTATTTTAATAAGATGGGTTTTAAAAAAGCAATACTAGGATCTTCTGGTGGTATTGACTCCGCTGTAACCCTTGCCATTGCTTGTGAAGCATTAGGTAAAGAAAATGTATACGCCATTTTAATGCCTTCGCCCTACTCCACTCCACATTCTGTAGAGGATGCAGTTCAGTTAAGTAAAAATTTAGATAACCCATATGATATCATTGAGATTAAAGATGTCTATGAAAGTTTTTTAGATACATTGAAACCTATTTTTAAAGACCTGCCCTTCTCATTAGCCGAAGAGAATATCCAAAGCAGATCAAGAGGCAATTTACTCATGGCCATTGCAAATAAATTTGGTTATGTATTATTGAACACCTCAAATAAAAGTGAATTGGCAACAGGCTATGGCACATTGTATGGAGATATGGCAGGAGGATTAGGCGTATTGGGTGATTGTTATAAATTACAAGTATACGAATTGGCCAACTATATTAATTCTACAAAAGAAATCATCCCGAAAAATATTATTGAAAAAGCACCAAGCGCAGAATTAAGACCAGATCAAAAAGACAGCGATAGTTTACCAGACTATGCTTTGTTAGATCAAATTTTATACCAGTACATAGAAAAACGTGCAGGCCCTGCAATCATTAAAGCACTTGGATTTGATGCTGCATTGGTAGATCGTACATTGAAAATGGTGAACACCAACGAATACAAACGCAACCAATTTTGCCCGATCATTCGTATATCGCCAAAAGCATTTGGTGTGGGAAGAAGAATGCCTATTGTTGGAAAATATTTGAGTTAAAATATTTAAAATAAAATATGAAAAACAAAACTTGGATTTGCTTAGCATGTGTTTTACTTTTTTTAAGCTTAAGCACGGTTGCGCAAAAAACAGCACCTATTTTACCTGGCGCTTATCAAACTGCAGCATACATGCCCCTTTTAAAAAATAAAAGAGTGGGTTTGTTTACCAACCACACTGCTACTGTAGGTAAAAAGCATTTGATAGATACTTTGCTTGCAAGTGGAATTCAAATACAAAAAGTATTTACACCAGAACACGGCCTTAGAGGCACTGCAGACGCAGGAGAAAAAACCAAGGATGGCATAGATGAAGCCACTGGTGTAAAGATTGTTTCACTCTATGGGAAAAAATACGGGCCAAGTGAAGAAGATCTTAAAGATGTAGACGTATTATTATTTGATATACAAGATGTAGGCACACGTTTTTACACTTATATCTCTTCGCTGCAATACTATATGGAAGCTGCATGGGCCAATAATAAGTCGTTGGTTATTTTAGATCGTCCTAATCCAAATGGACACTATGTGGATGGGCCTGTATTAGAAAAACCCTTTAGTAGTTTTGTTGGCAAAAAATCGATCCCAACTGTTTATGGTATGACCATTGGCGAATACGCTAAAATGTTAGTAGGGGAAAAATGGTTAACAGCGCCAGCCGATAGTAATATCAATAAAGCAGCAAGTCCGCTTCAATTCACTGTGATTGAATGTAAGAATTATGACCATAAATCTATGTACACTTTCAATATTGCACCATCGCCAAATTTACCAGACATGAATGCCATCTATTGGTATCCAACAACCTGTTTAATTGAAGGATCTGTTATGAGTGAAGGACGCGGCACTGCACATGCATTTGCGCATATTGGTCACCCAAGTATCAAAGGCAAAAGTTTTAGTTTTGTCCCTGGACCAAGAACGGGTGCAATGAGTTCAAAATTGTATGGACAAACCTGTTATGGATGGGATTTAAGCAAGCAACAAGCCCCTAATAAGATTGACCTAGATTTAATCATCGAGATGTACCAGGCTTTCCCTGTAAAAGATAGTTTTTTTATTGAGCCTAAATCAAAATTAGCCACCGACTACTTTTTTAATAAATTAGCTGGTAACGCTACTTTGATGGAACAATTAAAATCAGGCCAATCTGCTGCAACAATTAGAGCGAGCTGGCAACCAGGCTTAGCTGCGTTTAAGTTGATGCGTAAAAAATATTTATTGTATAAAGATTTTGAATAGGCGAAAACTAAAAACCTATTAAATTAATTTGATTTTACTGTCTATAAAAAAAAGGTCCCGAAATTTCGGGACCTTTTTTTTATTCAAGCAAACAAACATTGAATGGGCTATTCAATGAAAGATTTAATTATCCACCAATGATTGGAATGGCTAATTGATGAACTGCTTCGTTTAATTTTTTAACGCCAGTTTTCTTTAATGTTTCAAGCTTACTAAATTCCGCATCTACTTGGCCTTTTAACAACTCATACACCCCTTGCACTTGTTGTGTTGGTGCAGTATAACCAGAGGCCGCTGATTCAAATACACCAGCAATTTTATCGTCTAAACGAATAGGGAAATTCAACACATCTTGTCCACTCTTAGCTTTTGTTTGGTGCAAAGCTTCTTCGATTGAAGTTAAACTAGATAAGACTTCTTTTGCTTGCTTTTGGAAAGCAGAATCTTTGGTCTTCTTCTGTAACATTCCAATTTGTGTACGCAATTCTTTGATGCTCTTTAAATTTTTCATGATCTCGCTGAAAGTGCCGGCAACTTTTAATAAGAATTGTTCCTGCGCTTTCAAATCTGCATCGGATACTTTATAATTTGGATCTGCCACAATTGTAAATGGCATTTCGCTCACTGTATTATCTATAGTCACTTTCGCTGTGTACTTGCCTGGAGCTGCCAATACTGGGCTTGTTGAACCATTCCAAAGAATCAAACCAGTCTCTGGTTTTTCTGCTTCCTTATGATACATATTCCAAACAAAGCTTTGTAATCCAGCATCAGTGCTTGGTCCACCTGGTTCAGAATGATTGATTGTTTTAATCACTTTTTTCTGGTCATCCATGATTACAATTTCAACTTTAGAAGAATCTGAGGTATTTGCTTTCCAGTATTTGATCACCACGCCTTTAGCAGGATTCATACCAACATTCGCAGGCATACTTGCTGAAACACCACGACCTCTTCTGCCGCCCATTTGTGGAGGCACACGATACGTATTGGCAATAGGGAATACTTGATTTACAGTTGGCGCAGGTTGGAAGTTTTCTACAAATGATAAGTCATCTAAAATATAAATACTTCTTCCTTGTGTTCCTACAATTAAGTTATGGTCTTTGATCAATAAATCAGTGATTGGAGTGACTGGAAGGTCTAATTGAAAACGCTCCCAAGAAGCACCATCATTAATTGATACATACAATCCATATTCAGTACCTGCAAACAAGACGCCTGCTTTTCTTGGACTAGCTACAATCGCTCTTGTAAAGTGCATTGGGTCTATTCCATTGGTAATTTTAGTCCATGTAGCACCATAGTCTGTTGTCTTGTAGATATAAGGCGCAAAGTCATCTAACTTGTACCTTGTTCCAGCAAAATAAGCAGTTCCTTTTCTTGTTGGGTCTACTTCTACTCTATTCCACATGATCCATTTAGGTGCATCTTTTGGTGTCACATTCGTCCATGTTTTACCACCATCCTTACTCACATTAATCAAACCATCATCACTACCTGTCCATAATAAATCTTTTTCAACTGGTGAT
>JBIKJM010000062.1:0-7559 GCA_044360985.1 Sediminibacterium sp.
TGATCATAGCGTGTAATTAATCCGCCATAAGATCCACCATACACGATATCACTATTCAATGGGTCAGCAACAATATAACCACTTTCCCCACCTGCTGTTACATCAAAATCGTTTTCGCCAATAAATGAACCATAAGTACTTGACTTAATTCTGAATGCAGAATTGTCTTGTTGCGCAGCTAAGATTCGGTAAGGGAAACTATTGTCCGTACTCAAACGATACACTTGCACCGTTGGCTGATTCATCATCGTACTCCAGTTTCTACCCGCATCCATACTCACTTGCGCACCACCGTCGTCTGATACAATCATTCTTTTACCATTCTTAGGATCTATCCATAAATCATGGTGATCACCATGTGGTGTTCTTAAGGAAGTAAAGCTTTTACCACCATCAGAAGACACCATAAAGTTCACATTAGGACAGTACACTTTATTTTCATCCGCTGGATCAACAAAGACTTTGGTGTAATACCAAGCACGTTGACGGATATTATTATCGCTATTGACTAATTCCCAACTTTTTCCTGCATCATTCGATACATATAATCCGCCATTTGCATTTTCAATCAATGCATATAATTTATCAGTATTTGATTTTGCGATTGCCACACCAACGATACCCCACACACCCTTAGGCAGCCCTTTATTGTTTCTAATAGACACCCAAGTATTACCGCCATCTGTACTTTTATACATACCAGAACCTGTACCACCACTTTCTAAACTATATGGTGTACGAATCAATTCCCATGTACCCGCATACATGATATCAGGGTTACTTGGATCAATGATTAAATCACTTGCACCTGTTTGTGGATTCACATACAATACTCTTTTCCAAGTAGCACCTCCATCTAAGCTTTTGTACACACCTCTGTTTTCATTTGGACCAAATAAATGACCCATCACAGCAGCCCAAACAATATCTGGATTTTTTGGATGCACAATCAAACGCACAATATGACGACCTTCTTTTAAGCCGATATTCTTCCATGTCTTTCCATCATCTGTTGACTTCCACATGCCTTCTAAGCCTTCACTTACATTACCACGCATGGAGTTCTCCCCTTCGCCCACATAAACGATAGATTCATTTGATGGCGCAATCGCAATGGCACCAATAGTACCACCAAAATAGCCATCAGAAATATTTTTCCAGTTATTGCCAGCGTCAGTTGTCTTCCAAACACCACCGCCTGTTGCACCCATATAAAATGTATTTACATCAGTATAAGAACCCACACCTGCTGCTGCACGACCACCTCTAAATGGTCCCACAAGTCTAAAACTTTGTGCTTTAATAATTGGATCTTGTGTCAATTCAACTGGCTTGATTGTTTCAGTTGTTTTTTTCTTTTGCGCTTGTGCAGGACTAATAGCAACTAGTCCAACCATTGCTGCAAATACAAAAAGTAATTTTTTCATAATTGAAATTTATAATGAATAATCCTTGTTTAAATAGTTAAAATAACGAGCCCTCCGATTGGAGGGCTGCGTCATTATTTAATCGCTTCTATTTCTTTGAATTTTTTAATTGGCGTTGCTTCTACTAATTTTCTAAAGTCTGCCCAATCTTTTGCAAAGAATGCATTCACTTTTGTAACAACATCAGCAGCTGCTATATTCGCTTCTGCAATGGCACGATCTTCTTGTGCACCTGGCATAGAAGTCTTACCCATTACAAGCATGCTTGCATTGCGGATAATGCCAATTGGCGTAATCGTCGCTACCGTACCGTATCCTTGCTTTTCTTGTCTTTTGCCCACCATCATTTCTCTTAAGTTCTTCACTTTTTCTGTAATGGCTTTGTGCACTTTATTCAAGCTATCCAATCCTTTATCTTTTTTATCTTTCCACTCTGTCTTTAATTGAGTTAATGTTAAATCTGCATCATCTAATTGGTCTTGTGCAGCATTGTATTTGTCTGCAACTACTTGTAATTGATCTAACAATTTATCCTGTGCAAGTACCACTTCGTTTTTACTTGGTAGTCTTGGATCGTCTGAAACATCCACCATGGCAGAATCTTTCCAATTACCAGCAGTAACCACTACTTTGTATTTACCAGGTAATACATCTCTACCAGTGAATTCTCTCTCTTCTGCAGGGCTTGCATCAGCTGCACCTTCTGCCATTCTTCTTCCGAATCCACCGCCACCAGATTTTGGTGCACCCGCGCCTCTTTTACCTTTTTGTTCAAAACCCCAGTAGCTTCTATTCAATCCTATTGAATCTAATTTAACATTCAAATTTCTAACCACATTATCCATTGCATCTTTAATTTGCACTTTTGCTTTCTTCACAGTGTCAGTAGAATAAATTGAGATAGCCATACCAGTTGGTTTGTTTGGCGCATCCCACATGCCCCATGTACTCCACTCATAAGGTGAATTCTTAATAGACAAATTGATTGCAGCTGGAGGCACACTCATAAAGAATTTAGAACTTTGTGCTTTAGCTAGCTTTCTTAAAGGTCTGATATCATCCAATACCCATAAGCTTCTTCCAAAAGTTGCGATTGCTAAATCTGCTTCTCTTTCTTGAATTGCAAAATCATAAGTTGATACAGCTGGATAGCCGTTTTTCCATTGTTGGAATTGAACACCATTGTCCAAACTAACATACATACCTTGTTCTGTTCCGACAAAAATTAAATTAGGTTCAGATGGATCTTGTAATACTGTTAATGCATAACCAGTCACTTTCTTTTCATCCACCATATTCGTCCAAGTTTTTCCAGCATCTGATGATCTGAAAATATAAGGAGCGAAGTCGCCTTGTCTATAATTATTTACCACTACAAATACTTCATTTGCGTTGAATGCAGAAGTTCTAATTTGAGGGATCCAAGCACCTTTAGGTAAGCCAGTAATATTAGCTGTTACATCTGTCCAAGTTGCACCGCCATTCGTTGTCATTTGCACTTTACCATCATCTGTACCAATATAGATTAATCCTTTTTGAACTGCACTTGGTGCAATACAAATAATCGTACAATGATTTTCTGCACCAGTGATATCAATACTCAACCCACCATTGTCTCTTTGGTCAATTTTAGCGCTATCATTGGTGGTTAAATCTGGAGAAATCAATTCCCAAGCAGCGCCTTTATTAGTGCTCTTATGTAAAAATTGAGAACCAAAATAAATTGTTTTTTTGTCAAATGGATCTTGCGCAATGGCCGCATTCCAGTTAAAGCGTAATAATGTTTTTGCGTCTGGTGCTGGAGGCTTGATATAAGATGATTGTCCTGTTACGGTATTGTATCTTCCTACATTACCACCTTGACTCATTGCATACACCCAATTCGCATCTTCTGCATCAGGCATTACATCAAAACCATCTCCACCCCATAAATTATCCCAGTCAAAATTGCGAATGCCACCTTGTGTCGTGGTATAAGCAGGACCTCTCCAAGAACCATTGTCTTGCATACCTCCCATCACGTGATAAGGAATTTCGTTGTCTACATTAATATGGTAAAATTGTCCTACAGGAATTTTTTCATCAAACATCCATGTCTTTCCGCCATCTCTTGTGATACCTATACCACCGTCGTTTCCGTCAATGATGTATTTATTATCGGTTGGATGAATCCAAAATGCATGGTGATCTGGATGGATGCCACTGTAAGGAATAATGGTTTCAAAATTCTTACCACCATCAATACTTTTTTGAACTGTTTGACTGATATACCATAATGTATTTTCATTCAATGGGTCGCTAATGACATCTTGGAAATAGAAAGGACGATTGTCCACAATCGACTTTTGACCATTCACCAATTTCCAAGAATAGCCGCCATCATCACTCTTATACAAACCACTTTTCTTAGACTCAATCAAAGCATACACCACATTTGGATTGGAACGGCTAATAGTTATACCTACACGACCTAAATCGCCATCAGGTAAACCATGTTCTTTTCCTAGTTTCTTGAAATTTTTACCGCCATCAATGGTCATATATAATCCACTTCCCTTTCCACCACTTTCTAAATGATATGGATTACGATAATGATGCCACATTGCCACAAATAATTTATTTGGATTAGATGGATCCATGATCATATCACCAGGACCAGATGTGTCATTGGTAAATAGAATTTGATTCCATGTATCTCCACCATCTGTTGTTTTGTAAACGCCTCTGTTTTTGCTTTGACCATACGGATTACCAATGGCACCAGCATACACTGTGTTTGGATTTGATGGATCAATAATTACTCTATGGATATTTCTTGTTTGTTCTAAACCCATGCGCTTCCAAGTTCTACCAGCATCCATTGTTTTATAAATACCTTCTCCAATGCTGATTGAGTTTCTTGGATTACCTTCTCCAGTACCTACCCAAACAACGCTTGGATTAGATTGCTGAATAGCTAGTGCACCAATATTTAATATAGGTTGCTCGTCAAAAACTGGCGTCCAACTTACACCGGCATTGTATGTTTTCCAAACACCGCCCGATGCAGCGCCAATCCAAATATGATTTGGATTCGCCACTTCAGCATCAATGGTCGTTACACGTCCACTCATACTTGCTGGTCCAATATTTCTTGGCTTCCAATCTTTAAATACTTTGTTGATGTCTACTTTTTCGGTAGTCGCTACTGGAGCAGCTGCTGCTTTCTTTACTTTTTGAGCATTCGCTTGACTGATTGTCAAAACAGATGCTAATAGCATAGAACTAAGGGTAATAATACGCATATGAACTTATTTTCTGATTAAAATAATGAAGTTCTAAGCTATTGCATTTTACCCAAAAATCAATAAAAAATGGATGAACGTTGCTTTAGAGTTTTTCGATGATTCCAGCTACACCTTGACCACCACCTACACAGGCTGTAACAATACCGTATCGCTTATTTAATCGCTCTAAGTCATTGATTATCTGTACAGTTAATTTTGACCCAGTGCATCCCAAAGGATGGCCTAAGGCAATTGCTCCCCCATTGATATTGACTTTTGCTTGGTCTAATTCAAGGGTACGAATCACAGCTAAGGCCTGAGAAGCAAAGGCTTCATTGAGCTCAAAAAGGTCAATCTGATCTAAATTCATGCCTGCCTGCTTCAATACTTTTGGCACAGCTTCTATTGGTCCAATCCCCATGATTCTTGGATGTACACCAGCGACTGCGCAATTCACCAATCTTCCAATTGGTTGAAGTCCTAGAGATTGCATTAAACGATCACTCATCACCACCACAAAGCTTGCGCCATCACTTGTTTGAGAAGAGTTGCCAGCAGTCACGCTTCCTTTCACAGCGAATGCTGGTTTCAATTTCGCTAGAGCTTCTAAAGTGGTATCGGCACGAACACCTTCATCCGTATCCACTGTGAAATTTCTTGTTGCTTTTTTATTGTTTTCGTTGAGATAGGTTTCTGTGATTTCAATTGGCAGGATGCCTTTCTTGAAATGGCCATTGTCAATGGCTTGCTTGGCTTTTTGGTGCGAAGCCAGTGCAAACGCATCCTGATCTTCCCTGGTAACACTATATTCATTGGCCACCGCTTCGGCAGTTAAACCCATCGATAAATAAAAATCCGGCTCGTCTTTGGCAATCGAATAAGCTGGAACAGTCTTCCAACCAGCAGTTGGGACCATGGACATGGACTCTGTTCCACCAGCAATAATACAATCTGCCATCCCTGTTCTAATTTTTGCAGTGGCCATCGCAATACTTTCCAAACCACTTGCACAATAGCGATTAATGGTGATGCCTGGCACTTCTATGCCCAAAGCTTTTGCTGCAATGATTCTACCAAATTGCAAACCCTGCTCCGCTTCTGGCACTGCATTGCCCACAATCACATCGTCAATTAATTTGTGTTCCAATGCTGGCAAGGATTTCATTAAACCCTGAATGAGTTCAATGGCTAATTCGTCGGAACGCATAAAACGGAATCCACCTTTTTTACTTTTAGTCACTGCTGTTCTAAAACCTGCTACTATATAAGCTTCTTGCATAAAAAAGTCTTTAATTGACACCATAAATGTATGCTTTTTTATAAAAAGTTGTTTATGCAACTAAATATTTCATTGTAAATTTGAGGTATGATCTACCCAATTATTAGAAACACCTTGTTTTTACTTCCTCCTGAAACAGCACACGAGGTCTCTATGAAGGGCCTAGACTTAGCAGCTGCATTGCCCGGAATCAATTCACTGATGCGCAACTATTTTCATGTTCAAGACCCAAGTTTATCAAAGACAGTTTTTGGTTTGCATTTTCCTAACGTTGTAGGACTTGGAGCAGGATTTGATAAGAACGCGGCCCATTTAGATGCATTGGATCTATTGGGTTTTGGATTTGTTGAAATTGGTACGGTGACGCCTAAGCCACAAGCTGGCAATGCGCAACCAAGATTGTTTAGACTCGCAGATCAAAAAGCATTAATCAATCGCATGGGCTTTAATAACGATGGCGTAGAAGCCATTGCTAAAAGATTAAAAGAAAGAAAAGCATCTACCCAATCTAATTTAATTATTGGTGGCAATATTGGTAAAAATAAAGTCACTGAAAACCAAGATGCTTGGAAAGATTATTGTACCAATTTTATAGGACTAGAAGAAGTAGTTGATTATTTTGTAGTGAATGTAAGTTCTCCTAACACCCCAGGCCTTCGTGAATTACAAGAAAAAGAGGCACTAAGAAAAATATTTTCTGAACTACAGTTGATCAATCAAAATAATAAACCGATCCTATTAAAAATTGCACCCGATTTAGAAACAAGTGCCTTAGATGATATCATTGCATTGACTTCGGAAGTAAAAATAGACGGATTGGTTTCAAGCAATACCACATTGGATCGTAGCCTGTTGAATCCTAAGAATACATCAATTGCTAAAGAGATAGGCGCAGGTGGATTAAGCGGGCTGCCTTTACTTAACAAATCAAATCAAGTGTTGGAATATTTATACAAAGGTATTGGTGATAGACTACCTATCATTGCAAGTGGTGGTATTTTCAAACCAGCAGATGCAAAAGCAAAATTAGATGCAGGTGCAAGTTTAGTTCAAGTATGGACAGGATTTATTTATGAAGGGCCAGCGATTGTAAAAAACATTTTAGAAGCCCTCAAAAAATAAATTTTATTTCATGTTGACCATTCAAAGTTTTTGTTTCAATGCATTTCAAGAAAATACTTTTGTCCTATTCAATACCGAAAAGGAGGCCATCATCATTGATCCAGGCTGTTATTTAAAGCATGAAGAAGCGCAACTTGCCAACTTCATTGCAGACAATCATTTGACACCTACATTACTATTGAATACGCATTGTCATTTAGACCATGTATTTGGGAACAATTTTGTAAGCGAGACTTATGGATTGACTGCTTTATTTCATCAAAAAGAACAAGCAGTGATTGATCGCTTGCCAGAAGGTGGCGCTAGATGGGGTGTTCCTACCGAAGCTTATAAAGGGAAAGTCCAATATATACAACACAACGAATTGATTCAATTTGGGAATGATGTTTTTAAAGTGCTTGAAACGCCAGGACATTCTCCAGGCAGTGTATGCTTCTATCATGCAGCACAAGATTTTTTGATTGG
>JBIKJM010000063.1:0-7425 GCA_044360985.1 Sediminibacterium sp.
ATCAACAATGCGCCAGAAATTAAAGACGCTGCTAAATATTTAGAACATCCATATGCAGGCATTAAAGCCAACGCGTATGATATGGTTTTAAATGGTAATGAAATTGGTGGAGGATCTATTCGTATATTCCAAAGAGCTTTACAAGAAAAAATGTTTGCCGCTTTAGGCATGTCGCCAGAAGAAGCACAACATAAATTTGGATTCTTATTAGGTGCATTTGAATACGGTGCACCTCCACACGGTGGTATTGCATTTGGGTTTGATCGTCTTTGTGCATTATTAGGTGGCAGTGAAAGTATTAGAGACTTTATTGCTTTCCCTAAGAATAATAGCGGACGTGATGTGATGCTTGATGCACCAAGCAGTATCGACGACAAACAATTTGAAGAATTGCAAATCAAACTCAATTTAAAGTAGTCCCATGCAACAACCTTCGAAATTATACCTTGTATTGTCTTATATCCTTATTCCTATTGCTTTGTTCTTTGGATTCATGGATAGCATTTTATTGATATCTGCATTGGCTAATCCAAGTGCTATGATCCTAGTGTTTGCAATGGCCTGTATTGTGATTTATAGTTTCACCAGTTTTAAGTTTTTAAAATTAGGGATTGAAAGAGAACAAATTCAAACAACTAAATTAAAAGACTGGATTAAAGTGAATGCTTATGTGAGCTTGTTGATGTTTTGTTTGATTTTTTTAAATGCGGTGAGCATCTTGCTTTCAAATGACGCTACATTGATCAAATTTATTGATGAATTTTTAGCACAACAGTCTGGTCTACCGCCAGAAATGAATAGTCAATTTGTACTAAAGACATTACGCGTTGCTGCTTACTTCCTATTTGTTATTGGAGCAGTAGGCATCTTACATATTCGTATGACTTTGAGATTGGTCAAAGAATATGATTACCTTTTTGAATAATGAAGTACTAAATTTAAGAGAATAAATTATACCTGATAATACAGTATATAGCTCTAAATCCATCTTTCCAATTTATTTTTTTTCCTTCAGCATAAGTTCTTCCGTAATAAGAAATACCAACTTCGTAAATTCTAATATTCTTTACTTTAGATATTTTAGAAGTTATTTCAGGCTCAAACCCAAATCTCTTTTCATTAAGTTTAATCCCCTTTATAATATCTGTTTTAAAAAGCTTATAACAAGTTTCCATATCTGTTAAATTTAGATTTGTAAATAAATTTGACAGAAAGGTCAAGAATTTGTTTCCAATTGTATGCCAGAAAAATAAAATTCGATGTGCAGAACCTCCAAGAAATCTTGATCCATATACAACATCCGCATAACCATCAATAACTGGTTTTAAAAGTATATTAAATTCATTAGGGTCATACTCTAAATCAGCATCTTGAATAATCAAATAATCCCCAGTCGCATTTTTTATACCAGTATGAATTGCTGCACCCTTACCTAAATTTTTTTCGTGAGAAATAAAACATATTTCAGAAGTTGGATTTGCAGAAATTATATTTTCGACAATGGCAGCAGTATTGTCAGTGGAACAATCATTTACTACAATTATCTCTTTGTTAATATTATTAATCAATGATAGATTCATTAGCTTGTCCAAGATATTTGATATCGTAGAAGCTTCATTGTAAGCAGGGACAATAATTGAAATTTTATTGATTGACATTGATATAATTATATTTCGAATGAATTAATTTCAATAAAAATATAATATATTTGGAACAATATTATATTTATTTCATTTTTTATCGATTAAATAGTCTAAAATTATTACCAAATCATGATTAACAATAAAGAAAGTGCAAACCAAATATATTTGAATTACATAATTGTAAGTATAATAATCTATATTCTTGGCAGCCTTTTTATCCCATTAATTGAAATTGACTCGGTTCAATATGGAAATATTTGTAGAGAAATGCTACAAAATAAAAGCTTTTTACAAATTTATGACCAAGGAAAGGATTACTTAGATAAACCCCCATTTCTTTTTTGGGCTAGTTCATTAAGTATGTATTTATTTGGAATGAACGATTTTGCTTTTAGATTACCGTCTATTTTGATGGCAGTAATTGCAATTTACAGTACTTATAAATTTACACTACTCTATTATCAAAAAGAAATTGCTACTTTATCTGCATTGGTGCTTGCAACATCCCAAGCAATGTTTTTAATTACACATGATGTAAGAACAGATACAATGCTAATGTGCTGGGTAATTTTAGGAATTTGGAAATTTGCTAGTTGGTTGCAAAATAAAAATTGGGTTTCTTTAATTGTTGCCTTTAGTTCTGTTGGATTTGGAATGATGACGAAAGGACCTATTGCTTTAATGGTACCCATATTTTCATTTGTCCCACATTTACTTATTCATAAACAATATAAATTATTATTTAGGTGGGAATACCTAGTTGGGTTGGTAATTATCATCATTTTGTTGCTTCCTATGGATATTGGATTATATCAACAATTTGATTTACATCCTGAAAAAGTAATGTATGGGAAGACTGGTACTTCAGGCCTAAGATTCTTTTATTGGACTCAAAGTTTTGGCAGAATTACTGGCGAGAGCATATGGCATGAAAATGATAGTATCTTTTTCTTATTTGAGAACTTATTGTGGGGATTTTTACCGTGGACTCTGTTCTTTATAATTGGACTAATTTTTGAATTATCTCAATTAATTAAAAACAAGTTTAAAATTACAAGTACTCATGAATGGATTACTGTACCAGGGTTTTTAATAACCTATTTAGCATTGGGTAGTAGTAGATATCAACTACCTCATTATATTTATGTCGTTTTACCATTCATCTCAATTATTACAGCTAAATGTATCAATAACACTATCATTTCTAAAGGGAATAATCAAATTTTTAGTAAAATAATTAGCATAATTAACTTCATCATTTTTGCATTCATTTTAATTTTACTAGTATACTTATTATTTATTCCATTTAATAGTAATAAAGTACTTATTACTAGCTTATTATTTTCAGCAGTAGTTATTTTTACTTTAATCCTGTTTTATAATAATAATCGAGTTCCTAAAATTTTACATTTGGCATTATTTTCTATACTAACAACCAATCTATTTTTGAACTTGTTTTTTTACCCTAAACTATTGGAGTATCAATTAGGAAATAAAGTAAGCAAATACATAACAGATAAAAAGATAAATAAAAGCGACTTTTATTTATATAAAATCACAGATTCAAGAAGCTTGGATTTTTACAGCAATTACAGTTTCAAAAATATTGAAGATTTTAAAAATTCAAAAAAAGGCGATTTCATTTTGATTGAAAATAAAAATGTATCTGACAGTATAATGTTAAAATTCAATAAAATTGAATCCATACCAAGCTTTCATGTAAGTATGTTAACAGGTGAATTTATAAACCCTGCTACCAGAGATAGTGCATTAGATTACTTTTATATATTACAAAAGAAGTAATTATTAAATCTTAATTTTGTAGCTATGCCAATGAACTCAACCATAGAATGGAGCACAAAGTATTTCTCAGAACTCAATGTAGATGAACTTTATGCCATCTTAAGATTAAGAAGTGAAGTCTTTGTGGTAGAACAAAACTGCGTGTTTTTGGACATGGATAATAACGACCAAATAGCCTACCATACCATGGGATGGCTGAACGGCGAGCTCATTGCCACTACCAGATTATTTGATGTAGACCAAAGCTACCCCGGCTACCAAAGCATTGGCCGAGTAGTAGGATCACCAAGACATAGAGGCATTGGTGCTGGTAAAGCACTCATGCAATATTCAATTTCTGAATGTGAAAGATTATTTGGCAAGCACCCTATTAAAATTGGTGCGCAATTGTACCTCAAAAAATTCTACGGAGAACTAGGCTGGGAACAAGCTGGTGAGATGTATTATGAAGATGCGATTGAGCATATTCCAATGATCAGAAAATAAAATCACGCTTACCAAGCTATCATCACCAGGTTTACTTTCTTTATAAAGTAATTATTTGAGTAATTATTTAAATAATTATTGGAGCTACTGCATTTCGATGGCTAAAAACTTCGCCGTATGCGTGGTGGATTTTTTAATCATTTGTTCAGGCGTACCTACAAATTGCACTACACCTCCTGCAGATCCACCTTCTGGCCCCATGTCAATAATATGATCCGCCATTTTAATCACATCCATATTATGCTCAATCACGAGTACCGTATTGCCTCTATCCACCAAGCGATTCAATACACCAATCAACAATTGAATGTCTTGAAAATGTAAACCAGTGGTTGGCTCATCTAAAATATAAAAAGTTTTTCCTGTATCTTTTTTCCCTAACTCAGTGGCTAATTTAATTCTTTGCGCCTCTCCTCCACTCAATGTCACCGATGATTGCCCTAAGGTGATATAACCCAATCCAACTTCTTGTAATACTTTTACTTTTCTATAAATAAAAGGCACTGCTTGGAAAAATTCACAAGCTTCCTCCACCGTCATGTTTAACACATCACTGATAGATTTTCCTTTGTACCTAATTTCTAAAGTTTCTCTATTGTATCTTTTGCCTGCACATTTTTCACAATGCACATACACATCGGGTAAGAAATTCATTTCAATCACACGCATCCCTCCACCTTCACATACTTCACATCTTCCACCTTTCACATTAAATGAAAAACGACCTGCTTGATACCCTCTGATCTTAGCTTCTGGTACTGCTGCAAATAAGGTTCTAATATCTGTGAAAAATCCGCAATAAGTGGCAGGATTGCTTCTTGGAGTCCGTCCAATTGGAGATTGGTCTATCTCAATCACTTTATCAATATTTTCTATCCCAGTTACCGATGCATAAGGCATTGGCTTGGTCTTACTATGATAACAGAATTGGGATAAGATGGGATATAAAGTTTCATTGATCAAAGTAGACTTACCTGATCCACTCACGCCTGTAACCAATGTTAAAGTGCCTAAAGGAAAACTTGCATTCACTTTCTTTAAAGTATTCCCAGTAGCGCCTTTAATTTCAATAAATTGACCATTGCCTTTTCTACGTTCTGTGGGAACAGCGATTGTTTTTTTACCTGCTAAATACAATGCAGTATCCGATTTTAATTTCAAAAAAGAAGCTGGTGTACCTGCTGCAACCACATGACCACCATGAATACCCGCTCTAGGACCAATGTCCACTAAATAGTCCGATGCCATCATGATATCCTTATCATGCTCCACTACCAAAACGGTATTCCCAATATCTCTTAATTGTTTGAGGGCTACAATCAATCTTTGATTGTCCCTTTGATGCAAGCCAATGGAAGGCTCATCTAATATATACGTGATGCCTTGCAGTTGAGAGCCAATTTGAGTCGCTAAACGGATACGTTGTGACTCTCCGCCACTTAATGATTTTGAGGGCCTACTTAATGACAAATAAGACAAGCCCACATTCATCAAAAATTCAATACGATCATTGATTTCTTTTAAAATACCTGTTGCAATGAGTGTATCCTTTTTATCTAATTTTTTAGGCAAGTCTAAAAACCATTGTTGCAAATCGTTTAAATGCATTTCATTCAATGCCGCAATATTGAGTTCGTTCACTTTAAACCAAAGACTTTCTTTTTTTAACCTTGCACCATGACAATCTCCACATGTATTGAGTTGCATGAACTGCTCCACCCATCCTTTTAACACATCGGTACTTTGGGAAGAAGTAAACCATCTTTTTAACATTGGCACAATCCCCTCATAGCTTCCAGTGTAGGTGTCTGGAATATTTTCATCGTTTAAGTCTAGCCCTAAATTGTTGGTAATATTTTTATCACCAAATAAAAGTAAATTTAATTGGTCTTTAGGTAAATCTTTAATTGCCTTATCTAAACTGATCTTATATTTTCTTGCAAACTGTTTTGCTTGTTTAAACACACTCGCTTCTCTTGCTTCTCCTAATGGGGCAATCGCTCCCGCATTGACACTTAAGCTTGTATCGGGAATTAATAAATCCATATCGATGGCATACACATTGCCCAATCCCTTACAGGTAGGACAAGCGCCATAGGGTGAATTAAAAGAAAAACTATTGGGAGAAGGTGTCTCGTAACTTAAACCAGTTTCAATACACATTAATTGTTTTGAATACTGAACAATTTTTTCTTTCCCCTCTTCTAAAACAAACAATAAATCCTTGCCCATTTTTAAACTCTGTTGTACACTATCAGCAAGTCTTGTTTTCATAGCCTCGTTCACAGGGATACGATCTACCACAATTTCAATATCATGAATCTTATAACGGTCTACTTGAAATTTTGGTCTTAGTTCAATGATCTCTCCATCCACCCTTGCTTTCACAAAACCTTTTTTTCTGATCTCTTCAAAGAGTTCTCTATAATGTCCTTTCCTACCTCTTACAACAGGTGCTAATAAATTGATTTTTTTATCCTTGAACTTTTTTTGAATATCCTGAATAATCTCTGCCTCAGAAAATTGCACCATTGGTTTACCCGTCTCATAACTATATGCTTTACCTGCACGCGCATACAATAAACGAAGGAAATCATATAATTCCGTCACCGTTCCTACGGTAGACCTTGGATTTTTATTGGTTGTTTTTTGCTCAATCGCAATGACTGGAGAAAGGCCTGTAATTTGATCCACATCTGGGCGCTCCATATCGCCCATAAATTGTCTTGCATAGGCACTAAAGCTCTCCATGTATCGACGTTGCCCTTCGTTGTAGATGGTATCAAATGCAAGCGAGGATTTACCGCTTCCGCTCACTCCAGTGAACACCACTAACTGATTTTTTGGAATAGAAAGATCAAAGTTCTTCAAATTGTGCTCTCTGGCACCGATTACTTCTATATTGTCGTTGATTTTGCTCATTGGATGGCGTAAAGTTATAACAACCATTCCTATAATTAGTTGACACAAGGCTTAAACATTTGTAAATTTGCCTGAGCTAAAGTTATTTTAACCATGTTGGATCAAGCGCCTAATTTGTATATCAAAGCAAGAAACCTAAGCATATTGGGTGGTCTTTTGCTCATTGCAACAAGTGCTTATTTGGGTAGGATTCCGGTGTTCCTATTTTTCAATACAGATGGAGGTGCTTTGATGGATCAATTTTTTAAATGGGCAACCTGGGGTGCAGAGGGATGGGTTTGGATTCCCTACTTATCAGTTGTAGTTGTTTTGTTTAAAAAAGACTTTAAATTAATTATCCTTAATTTTTTACTGTCCACGCTCATTACACAAATTCCTAAAAATTTTATTTGGGATAAAATAAGTAGACCAATCGCAAGCGGGATCCCTTTAGATGAAATACATACCGTTCCAGGCGTGGTGATGCATTCTTGGAATAGTTTCCCCTCAGGTCATACTGCTACTGCTTTTACTTTATTCTTATTGACGGTGTATTTATTTCCAACAAAATGGACTTTTGCAATTGGGATCA
>JBIKJM010000064.1:0-7412 GCA_044360985.1 Sediminibacterium sp.
TGAAAGTGCAAACGAATTAGAAGCAAAGGCTAAGAGAATGGAAGCCGAAGCAAACGCAGAAGGCGGAAGAGCTAAGCGTGGTGCGGGTGCTGCTCCTTCAGCTCCAGGTGCTCCTAAGCGTCGTACAACTACTGGTTCTCGTGGTCCAGTAAGAAAATAATACATTATCCCAATTGGGTTATTGGTATCCGTTGGGTACTAATGACCCAATTGTATTTTAATTTTAAAAAATATTTTTATGAGCGCAATAACTGCTGCAGAAATTAATAAATTACGTCAAGCTACAGGTGCTGGTATGATGGACTGTAGAAAAGCTTTGACAGAAACAAACGGAGATTTTGAAGCTGCGATTGATTGGTTACGTAAGCAAGGTCAAAAAGTGGCTGCTAAGCGTAGCGATCGTGAAGCAAAAGAAGGTGTAATTATTGCACAAACTTCTGCTGATAATAAAACAGGTTTTGTAGTATGTATTTCTTGTGAAACAGATTTCGTTTCTAAGAATGCAGAATTCGTTGCATTCGCGCAAACTATTGCAGATGCTGCAGTTGCAAACAATGTAAAAACAGTGGACGAATTAAATGCAGTAAGCATCAATGGTACAACAGTTGCCGACATGATCAATGATAAATTAGCATCTATCGGTGAAAAAATTGCTGCTAAATTAGAAAGAGTAGATGCGCCTTATGTGGCTTCTTATATTCACGGTTCTTACAGAATGGGTGTATTAGTTGGATTGACTTCAGAAGCTGCTGAATTGGGCAAAGACTTAGCAATGCAAATTGCTGCGATGAACCCAGTAGCGGTAGATCCAGAATCAGTTCCTGCTGAAACAGTAGCTCGTGAAAGAGCCATCATCATTGACACAATGAAAGAAGATCCAAAGATGGCAGGTAAGCCAGAGGAAATGATTGCAAAAATTGCCGAAGGTAAAATTGCAGCTTTCTTTAAGGAGCAAACTTTATTAGCACAGTCTTTTGTTAAAGACGGTTCTAAAACAGTGGGTGACCACGTTAAGAGCGTTGGTGCAGATATTAAAGTAACTGAATTCAAGCGTGTAGCCTTAGGATAAATTGCAAGTCAACACTGTCTGGTTCAAAAGATCCAAATGGTGCAGATTCCTAGAAACTAGACGTTTAATCGAATATCCAAAAGGGAGGTCATTGACCTCCCTTTTTCTTTTTAATCCTTATTCAAAATTTGTATCTTGCAAGTATAAATCTCAACGACTATGGAGCCAAAGTACAAACGCATTTTATTAAAATTATCCGGAGAAGCCTTACTGGGAAATGAAAGAAATGGCGATCCTTTTAATCCAAAAATTATAGAACAGTACGCGAATGAGATCAAGCAATTGGTGGATTTGGGTATTGAAGTGGCGATTGTGATTGGTGGTGGTAATATTTACAGAGGTATGAATGAGGCGGATAGCGGTATCGAAAGAGCGCATGGTGATTATATGGGCATGCTAGCAACTGTGATTAACGCCATGGCGATTCAAGCCATGTTAGAAAAAATTGGCGTGTACACAAGATTACAATCTGCAATCAATATGGAGCAAGTGGCAGAACCTTATATCAGAAGAAAAGCATTAAGACATTTAGAAAAAGGACGTGTAGTCATTTTCGGTGCAGGTACAGGTAATCCTTATTTCACCACAGATACAGCAGGTTCATTAAGAGCGATAGAGATGAAGGCGGATGTGATCTTAAAAGGCACAAGAGTAGATGGTGTATATGATGCAGATCCAGAGAAAAATCCAAACGCAAAAAAATTCGAGACCATCAGCTTCCAAGATTGTATCTCTAAGAATTTGAAAGTAATGGACATGACTGCATTTACCCTTTGTATGGAGAACAAATTGCCAATCATTGTCTTTGACATGAATCAGCCAGGTAATTTAATGAAGATTGTACAAGGAGAATCAGTAGGAACACTCGTAAAATAGAATTTAAGTCAATGTGAATCCGCCGCTGATGTAAAAAACGATGCTAAATTGCATTTTTTATAATCTCTGGATTAAATTTATAGTATGCAAAAAAATAGTTTCATCGTCTTAATATTGGTGCTTTTATTTTCACAAGAAAAAATTGCTGCACAAAATAATTTAAGTTTAAAAGAGGCAGTGACCATTGCTATTCAAAATAGCTATGATATTAAATTAATTGAAAATAATCTTTCGATTGCCCAAAATAATAATAATTATGGTGTTGCTGGTGGACTACCTACGGTTACCGCTACAGGCACCAACAACAATTCACTCACTACCATCAATCAAACATTTCCTGATCCAGCTAGGAATACGACAAGAAATGGTGTGGATGGGTCTACTTTAAACGGAGGATTAGCTGCAACTATGATCTTATTCAATGGCTATAGAATTGCAGCCACAAAAGATCGTTTGGAAAGTATCCAAAAACAAACAGAAGCTGCATTGCAAGTTCAAATGCTCAACACGAGTTCAACAGTGATGCAACAGTATTATAATGTCATAAGACAGGCCGCTTTTTTAAAAACAATTGAAAAATCTATTGAAGCTTCTGAACAAAGAGTGGCTATTGTAAAAACAAGACAAGAGATAGGCGTTGCGAATCAGGCAGATTTATTACAATCAAGTTTAGATTTAAATGCTTTACTACAAGCCAAACAAAACCAATTACTAGTATTAGATCAAGTAAAAGCGGACTTATATAACAGCATGGTGGTGCCTGCAAATTCAAATTATATATATACAGATAGTATTCAGGTAGATCAAAAAATGATTTTGTCTGATGTAGAATCTAAAATGAAAGCGCATCCCTTATTACAATCTGCACAGCAGTTGATCAATGTAAATCAGTTTTTAGAAAAAGAAACTAAAGCATTGATGTATCCAACATTAAGAGCAAATTCTGGATTCAATTACAATAGCAATAAATCAGCAGCAGGTTTCATCTTGTTAAATGAAAGCTATGGTCCATTCTTAGGATTCAATTTGAGTATTCCAATTTATGCCGGTACTGCAAGTAAGCGCGCTTATAAAAATGCACAAATCAATACAGTCAGTGCAAAAATACAGTATGACAATACTGCGCAAAATCTATCAACAGAATTATTTAAAACTTATCAGAACTATCAAAATAGTTTAAAGCAAACGCCAACTGAAATAGAAAATTATAAAATGTCAGACGCTTTATTAACCTTGGTGATGGATAGGTTTAGATTAGGAGAAGCTACTATTGTAGATGTAAAACAAGCACAACAAAGTTTTGAAACAGCTGGTTTTAGATTAACAAGCTTAAGATTTAGCGCAAAAATTGCAGAGATCGAATTAAAGCGATTGTCCAATCAATTGAGTTTCTAAGTAAATACCATAACACTATATTAGACTCAATTTATTTTTGCAGCATAAATTGTAATGGTATCTGTACTCTTCCACTCCATGCACCTTCGCTGTGATCTTGATTTTTAAAATACTTAGTCATCCAACTTTTTTGAGTATATCCTTTTTTACGCATCAACTCATCTACTTTATTTTGTAATGGTGGATAAAGCGCGTCTAAGGCTTGATCACCACAATCAAAGTATATTTTATGATTTTGAGCATTTGGTAAGTTTGCATTTAGGTATTGTATAAATGCACCTGGTATTGGATTGTTTTCCATTTCAAAAATTCCAGGCCAATGCGTAGACATGCAAATAGCTCCACCAAAGACATTGGGATATTCACAAATTGCATACATAGAAATCAAGCCTCCCATACTACTGCCAGCTATGAAAGTATTGCTAGCATTTGTCTTAGTTGAAAAGTTTTTATCAATATATGGCTTCAATTCTTCTACAATAAATTTTAAATAATTGTTAGAATTGATTTCGTAATTATTAAATATAGAAGAATTATTTTTTCTTACAGCCTCTTTGATACTTGCTTTTTGGTCGAAGCTTAACATTTCAAAAGGTTTTTGAGGAAAATATTCAGAATGCCTTCTTTCTCCACCATTCCAAATGCCAACTACAATCACCTCATTAATTTTATTTTCCTTTATTAATTTTGAAATTGATTCCTGCATTAACCAACTTTTTTTATTCCAAGTAGTTGAAGAGTCAAAAAGCATTTGACCGTCATGCATATACAAAACGGCATATTTTTTATTTGTATTATAATCTAAAGGCAACCAAACATCTATATTTCTTTTAGGAACATAACTTGAAATTAAATCTTCAATACGAACCACAGTGCCATTTTCTACTTTAGGTACAGCTTGTGCATTTGAAAGATGAGCGCATATTAAAAATAGAACACTCAATAGCATATTTCTCATATAATAATAATAGTTTTAAAATTTCACATTTTTGGTCAATACTAAATAAATAGTAACTTTAAATACCAAATTAAGATTATGAATTTAAATATAAGTCATTTTAGGTACGTATGTTCAGTGTTGATTATATTACTATTAGCATGTAAACCGAGTCTGGATGGGCCAAAGCCTAGTCCAATAACCCCTGAGAAACCTGTAACCATTGAGAAACCAGTAATCATAGACACCAATTTCATAAAAGGAGCAGACATTAGTTGGGTAACCGAAATGGAGTCCAAAGGCATTAAATTTTATAATAAAAATGGTGTTCAAACAGAATGTTTTGCTTTAATGAAAGAGATTGGCATGAATGCCATTCGTATTCGTGTTTGGGTAAATCCTGCGAATAAGTGGAATGGAATTGAGGATGTAATTGCAAAATGTGTAAGAGCAAAAAATTTAGGATTAAAATTATTAATCGATTTTCATTACAGTGATAATTGGGCTGATCCTGGTAAACAAACAAAACCTGCAGCATGGTCATCGGCAACTTTTCCTGTTTTAAAGGACTCTTTAAAAAATCATACACTATTTGTATTAACTCAATTGAAGAATGCAGGAATTGATCCTACTTGGGTTCAAATAGGCAATGAAGTAGATAATGGACTCTTATGGCCAGAAGGCAAAGCTAGTTTGAATATGCAAAATTTTGCACAACTCATTTCCACGGGATATGATGCGTCTAAAAGCATTTTTCCCAATGCGAAAGTAATGGTACATGTTTCCAATGCTTATAATAATACTTTGTTTAGATGGATCTTTGATGGTTTAAAAAATAATGGTGCTAAATGGGATATCATTGGCATGTCTTTGTATCCAAGTTACACAACTGGAGGCTGGCAGAATACTAATAATTTATGTCTACAAAACATGAATGATATGGTAGACAGGTACAAAACGCCTGTAATGATGGTAGAAATTGGGATGCCTTGGGACAATGCAACGGAAGCAAATTTATTTATACAAGATTTGATTACTAAAGTGAAATTGGTGAATGGAAACAATGGATTAGGTGTTTTTTATTGGGAGCCAGAATCTTATAATAATTGGCAGGGATATACCTTAGGTGCTTTTGATAATGCTGGTAAACCAACCATTGCATTAGACCCATTCTTGAAATAAGTTGAACATTTGTAATCAAAAATTAAACAAAAAACAATCTATAATCAAGATAAAATAATTATATAAAGTGTATAAGCTTTTTTTAGTATTTTAGGGTCCTACAAAATTTCCCCGATTACTGGTTGGGTTCCTAATGAAGAAAATTTATTTATTTTTATTTATTTTGTTGGCTTTTCAAACTAATGCACAGTTGTTAGTGAGTTCACCTAGTTTTATTTCCGAAACAAATGCCTCTACGACGATTACTGCCGATGCCTCTTTTGGGAACAAAAGATTAATTGGAAATACCAGTGACATATTTGTTCATATAGGCGTAATAACCTCACTTAGCACGAGCAGTTCAGATTGGAAATATGTTACTTCTGTTTGGGGAACTTCAGATGCGAAATTTAAATGTGTTCCACTTGGAAACAATAAGTGGTCGTATACTATTAATACAAATCTTAGGTCATTTTTTGGTATCACCAATACCAGTGAAAAAATTGTAAAAATCTCCATTTTATTTAGAGACGCTTCTGGTAACAATGTTTTAAGAAACGCAGATGGTTCGGATATGTATTTAGATGTTTATGATAACAACTTACATGTTAAAATTGACACGCCTTTATTTCAACCTACTTATTTAAAAAAAGTAGAACCGCTTTCTAAAAAAATTGGGGACACTATTTTTATCAATGGTAAATCAAATCAAAATACCAATTTAAAAATATTTTTTAATGACACAGTCTTATCTACTGTAAGTAATACAAACACCATTAGCGCTTATAAAATAATCAATAAAGCAGGTACGCAAAAAATATATTTAAACGGAGTAAGTAATTCAGCTACAGATACTGATACGGCTGAGATTTACGTGAATGACAATCAAGTATTAGAGGACCTTCCATTGGGGGCTGTTGATGGAGTGAATTATTTAGCTGGAGACACTTCGGTTATTTTAGTATTATATGCACCCTATAAAAAAAGTATTAATGTAGTGGGTGATTTTAATAATTGGTCGGTTGCATTATCCAATGCAATGAAAATGACAAAAGACAGCACGCGTTTTTGGATTCAATTAAATGGATTAACACCTGGTGTAGAATATGCGTATCAATATTTGATCGATGGTAATTTAAAAGTGGCAGACTATAATGCAGAAAAAGTATTAGATCCAAATAACGATAATTTTATTCCAGTAACAACCTATCCAAATTTAAAAGCATACCCAGTTGGTAAAACCACAGGTATTGTAAGTGTGTTGCAAACAGCGAAACCAAAATACAACTGGAAGTACAATAATTTTGTTCGTCCGAATAAAAGTAATTTAATTATTTATGAAGTACTTATTCGAGACTTTGTTAAAAAACAAAATTTCAATGAGCTGCGGGACAGTTTAGATTACTTTAAAAGATTGGGTATAAATACAATTGAATTAATGCCTGTGGCAGAATTTGAAGGCAATAATAGTTGGGGTTATAATACCAATTTCACTTTTGCATTGGATAAATATTATGGTACGGAGATGGCATTTAAAGAATTTATAGATTCAGCACATGCCAAGGGAATAGCTGTGGTGTTAGATATTGTAATGAATCATGTATTTGGCTCCTCTCCTTTGGCTCAAATGTATTGGGATGGAACAAATAATGCACCTGCAGCCAATAATCCATGGCTAAATGTTGCGGCTACACATCCTTTTAATGTGGGTAACGATATGAATCATGAATCACAAGCGACTAAATTATTAGTTTCTAGGGTAGTAAAACATTGGTTAAACAATTATAAAATTGACGGATTTAGGTGGGATTTATCAAAAGGGTTTACACAAAAAAATAATCCTTCCAATGTGGGTGCTTGGGGTAATTATGATGCTACGCGAATTGCTACATGGAAAAGCATCTATGACACTATGCAAAAAACTTCTTTAAATAGTTATTGTATACTTGAGCATTTTGCAGACAATGCTGAAGA
>JBIKJM010000065.1:0-7401 GCA_044360985.1 Sediminibacterium sp.
ACACGAAAGCGTCGGAACAAAAAACATATTGGAGTGTTTCAATACGAACCCCCTCTTTAAGACACTGCTTATTGATAAAAGACTTTAGTTTAGTCCTAAACCTAAGGCTGGTGGTCTTATCCGCATTATTGAAAAAAATAGTTTGTCCCATAATTCATTGAAACTGATTGTATTTATAACGAAATTTAATGCTCCATATTTCGTAAGTACTTAAATATAAACAATGGTATCTTTGTGCTCTATTATGAAGAAATTGTCGGATTTAAAAATTGGGGAAACAGGCGTGATTCACTCCTTTGAAAATGATGAAATATTTTTAAAGTTGATGGAGATGGGATGCATTCCTGGTGAAACTATTCGGGTTGAACAAATTGCACCGCTTGGAGATCCTATATCAATATCGGTTGCTGGCTATCAATTAAGTTTAAGAAATGATGAGGCAGATGGTATAATTATTACCTAAATTGCGTATAACTAACTGAATATCAATATATTGAGATGAAAATTGGTCTATTTTTCGGTTCATTTAATCCCATTCACCATGGCCATTTAATGGTGGCTAGTTATATTGCCAACCACACTGACTTGCAACAAATTTGGTTGGTTGTCTCTCCTCAAAATCCTCACAAAAGCCAATCCAGTTTATTAAACGAATACGACCGTTTGCATTTAGCTCAATTAGCTATTGAAAATGATGATCAAATTAAGGTGAGCGACATAGAGTTTAAGCTTCCGAAGCCTTCTTATACCATTGATACCTTAACGTATTTAGAGGAGAAATTTCCAAATCACGAGTTTTCTGTCATCATGGGAGGAGATAGTTTTCAAAATTTACCTAAGTGGAAAAACTTTGAAACCCTCGTAAAAAATTATCAATTCATTGTTTATAGAAGACCGGGGTTTGATATCACAGAAAGCTATGGTGCGAAGATGCAATATCTTGAAGCGCCTATGTTGGAATTATCAGCAACACTAATTCGCAATAATTGTAAAGAAGGCCTCACAATACGTTATTTGGTTCCCGAAGATGTACGACTAGAAATTGAAAGGTGTAATTATTTTAAAGAAGAAGGCGCGAAGGCGCCTGATGAAAAAAAGAAATCTTAAACAAGCCTTAGGATAAACCCTTCTCTATTTATTTCTTTTTATAAACAGGTACCGTAGAACAAGGTTCTCCGTACATAATACTTTTGACTACTGGGCGTAATTTTTGAGTAATTGCAATAAACGCAGATTCTCCAATAGGTGCATCACCACAGCCTTTAACAACGACGCGTTGATCTGTAAATGAAACCGGGTCGATCTTTTGTATTTCTTCTAATAAAACCAATTCTCTGGTTTTATTTTCATCACCAAAATAAACCGACTTTGTATAGGGTGATAAATTAGCAACAATCAACATATTCGCCCACATTGGAATAATAGCATCCGAACTACAAAAAATGCCTACAATTTTATTTTCAAAACAGGACCAATCAATCGCAGATAAACTTGCACGAAAATCTTTTTCTTTAAGAATTAATTCCTTAAATAAAAATGGTTTGATATCAAAAACAACTATTTCGTTGCTTGGGATATATTGAGCAAGGTCTAAACTAATTAAACCACTCTCGGCAACTTTATTAACAAAGGCTTCTGACATAATGTAAAATTAGATTGTTTTTTAGAAACTAGAGGGTATTCTTGTTTCGAGATGCGAATAAAAAACCCCCGAAAAATTCGAGGGTTTAAAAAAGATATTTATTGTATATTAATAAACCTCCATACGGTTGTCTTTGATCTTTGCCACTTTTTTCAAACCAATATTTGTTCTATAAATCACAGACCTTGTTCTATTGATCAAGTCTGCCTCGAAACTCGCTAGGTCTTGGGTTGCAGGCTTGGCTCCTTGTGATTTTACACTAATAACAAATACTCCAGCATTGCCAGCAATTGGTGCACTTGGTTTATTTAAGAAGGCTTTGTTAAAAGCGGCACCTACTAATTTTGGTTCATTACCAATGCCAGGAATCATCGAATAATTAAAATTAATACTATCTGCGGGTTGTAAAATTGTGTTGGCATTTACAGCAATCTCTTCTATTGTATTACCCCTAAAGCTTTGTTTAATTTTGATCGCTTTCTTTTGATCTCTCAAAATACCCTCAACCTCTGGTCTTGCTGATGCAACAGATGCTAGGCCAGCCTTGTCTTCTCCTGTGATGATTGCTACAAAATAACTATCGCCCACTTCGGTTGGTTCTGAAACGGCGTTTAAATCTTTCTCAAACGCCCAGCGCACAAGTGATCTAGATTCGCCAATGCCTGCAATATCATAGTCCATTGACTTTATACCAGATGCTGGAAAAGTTTGTTTATTTAATTTAACCGCTTCTTGATTGAAAGATTTTACATCTTTACTAGCGCTTGCAAAAGCAGCAGCAGCAGCAGATGCTACACCAATTGTTTCACTACTTGGAAGAATTGCTTTGGATAAATAAGCAATTTTATACGCAGGGCTTCTTGGTGTTTGTTTTAATACTTCAATATAGTGGAATCCAAAATCAGTTTTTACAACACCTTTTGTACCTACTGAATTATCAAAAGAAAAATCATTAAAAGGTCCTACCATTTGTGCTTGTGGAAACATTTCATATTTTCCACCTTTTTCTTTACTTCCAGCATCGTCAGAATATTTTAAAACCATTTCTTCAAACGAAACACCACCAGCGATGGCAAATTTGATACTATCTATTAATTTCTTGGCAACACTATCATCGCGAATAATTTGTCCGTTTTGACCGGCTGTTGCAATTAATATATGCCTAACACTTGTGCTATCTGGCCATTGTTTAACACCAATTACTTTTGCGATGGTATAATTTCTGCCATCAACATAAGGACCATACGTGTTTCCTACACCAGCAGCTAGAATAGCTTCTTTATTAGGAATTTGTAAAGACTTTCCGCTAATATAGCTATCATAAAAAGGAATATCAGAGCCGGCTTTGTTTAAAAAACTTGCAGGATCGGGTGCAGATTGAAAATCTGTCTTTAATGCTGATATGGTATTCAAAACAGTGGAAGAGTCGGTACTTGTGGGAGCAGCCGAAAAGCCTACAAAATTAATTGATCTAGAAGCCTCTTCTACTTGATAAGCGGCTGCATTTTCTTTGATGTAAGTAGCAATTTCGTCATCTGTAACTTTAATTGTGCTGTCGGAAATAGTGGTATAAGGTATGCCAACAATATTAATGCTTGCAATACTATTACTCTCGTTATATTGTTTTTGAATCATCCAAGTTGGAACCTGTACTCCTTTAACTACCAACGCTTGGTATTTATTTCTCAATCTATTTTCGATAGACGGTTCGATATACATTTTCTCAATCTGATTGATTTGCTCTTGGTTTTTACTTTTTTTAACTTGAGTAATAGCTTGTTTTGCTTCATTCACTTTAAATTCTCCAGTATTAGGATCAGTAAATTCTTGTCTAAATGGAGATTCAGTACCAAATAAGACATCAGAAAGTTCTTTTGAACCAACTGAAATACCTAACTTTTTTTCTTCGGTCATAAATAAAACACGGTCAATTTCTTGGTTCCATAAGAAACCAATTAACTGCTCACGCTTTACACCCTGAGAGGCATATTTTTGAACTTGAATATCTAATTTTTCTTCGAAATTGATTTTATTAATACCAACTCCATTTACAGTTCCAAGTTCTGAAACCATAGTATTACCTTGTTTACCAATCCCATCTTGTAATACAAAAGCAACCAATGCGATTACAATAATTGTAAAGATGATCCAAGCACCTTTATCACGAATGTTCTGAATAATAGACATATGTATGTTATAATTATATAGGCAGCAAATTTAGTATATTATATGAACGAAAACGATTTGTATCTAGATTAAAATACACAATGCTGGAGTGGATAAATAAAAAAACGGTGGATAAGCCTCAAATTTGATAAAATAAATGGGTAAAAGAATGGTATAAGCAAATTTGGAAATATAAATAAGTAGATTTTTATTAAAAGTAAAGTTGATTTATACCCGTTAATTAACAGTGGATAAACTGTGATTATTTAAAAAGGGGTTATAATTATATATATAAAATTAAAATAATAAGAATAACTCATATATACACTGTTAGGTTTTTAGATGAATTAAAATATCAAAATAGGGCTAAATTAAAATGCTTTATAAGTGAATAACTAAGTTATTAAGATATTAACAGCCGTAATAGTATTAGTTGATTTATATAAATGTATTATAAAAGAATACTACAGTAGTAATGCACATTTACAATTATAAAGATTATTTAAAAATAAACTACTTTTATTCTATCCAATGAAACACCTATTTAAGAGCTAGATAAATACTTTAAAAAGAAAAACAAATAAATACTAAATTTATTACTAAAATAAGAAGTATTATAAATAATTAAAAATCAATGTTTTAGATTAAATTAATATTAGATTAAAATAAAAAACTAATCAAATTAGTAAAATAATACTAAATATTTTAGTTTATTAACATTTTATCCCTATCTTCACATTCAATTTAAATTAAAACATAAAACGACAAGCTATGAGTAACGCAGAAAAATTAAAAGCCCTGAAATTAACCATCGATAAAATCGATAAGGATTATGGTAAAGGAAGTGTAATGATGATGAATGAGCGCAGTCAAGAGCCTCAAGAAGTGATTTCAACAGGATCCATTGGTTTAGATACTGCGTTAGGCATTGGCGGCTTACCAAAAGGTAGAATTATAGAAATTTATGGACCAGAATCTTCCGGTAAAACAACTGTAGCAATTCATGTGATTGCAGAAGCACAAAAAAAAGGTGGAATGTGTGCAATTATTGATGCGGAACACGCATTTGATAGTGCTTATGCAAAAAGATTAGGAGTAGATGTAGATAATCTTTTAGTTTCTCAACCTGATTATGGTGAGCAAGCTTTAGAAATTGCAGATCGTTTGATATTATCTGGAGCGATTGATGTTGTTGTAATTGATTCAGTAGCAGCACTCGTTCCAAAAAGTGAATTAGAGGGTGAAATGGGAGATTCTAAAATGGGATTACATGCAAGATTAATGTCTCAAGCATTGAGAAAGTTAACAGCAACAATTAATAAAACAGGTACAGTTTGTATTTTTATCAACCAGCTTCGTGAAAAGATCGGAGTGATGTTTGGTAATCCAGAAACAACAACCGGAGGAAATGCTTTAAAATTCTACGCTTCAGTGCGTTTAGATATTAGAAGAATGGCACAAATTAAAGACGGAGATGAAGCGATTGGAAATAGAGTAAAAGTGAAAGTAGTAAAAAACAAAGTAGCTCCACCATTTAGAGCGGCAGAATTTGAAATAATTTTTGGAGAGGGTATAAGTAAAATTGGCGAAATTATTGATATGGGTGTTGAATTAGAAATAATCAACAAAAGCGGTAGCTGGTTTAGTTATGAAGGAAATAAACTAGGACAAGGACGCGATTCTGTTAAAACAATTCTTCACGATAATCCAGAGATGGCGAATGAGATTGAAGCAAAAATTAGAGCTAAAATAGCTGCTAAAGTAGAAGCTGCTGCAGCACATTAGTCCAAATAAACGAGTTTTTTAAGGTTAGTAGGTAATGACCGCATCATTTGTGATGCGGTTTTTTTATATTTATAGGGTGGTGCAATTATTAAAAATATTAATTCGAGCGGGTTTATGGTTATTCTGTCATAAGATACACCTTAAAAACAAACAATTATTTACAACAAAAGGACCTCTATTAATCATTGCCAATCATCCTAATTCATTCTTAGATGCTTTAATTATTGGATCATATTATAAAAGGAGGGTTTATTTTTTAGCAAGAGGTGATGCTTTTAAAAAACCAATACACCGATTTTTACTAGAATCATTAAACATGATTCCCGTATATAGACTAAGGGAAGGAAAGGAGTTTTTACACTTAAATGAGTATGCCTTTAATAAATCTATTGATTTACTAAGTAAGGGTTTTGCGGTTTTAATTTTTATAGAAGGGATTTGTATCAATAGCAACGAACTACAACCATTTAAAAAAGGTACCGCAAGAATTTTAGAAGGTATTCAAAAATTAAATGTACACCCAAGGATCCATATCGCGGGTATTGCATTTAATCAGTTTAGGGGGATTGGAAAAATAGTTAATTTAGTTATTTCTGAAATGACCAATATTCCAACGATTCAAAACAGCAAAGACCGTGTTGTGTTTAATAAGATCGTTTTTGATCAATTAAAACAAAATATTCTAATTCCTACAACTCCAACAAAATTCAACACCAACCACTTCCTTTACAGAATACACCAATCATATTATAATTTTATAAAAAAAATTGTGGCAGAAAAAACAAAAGACACTGTATTTTTTGACTCAGTTTTGTTTACTGTGCTGCTTTTTACCTATCCTCTTTTTATAATCTTCTTATTTTTTATTCTTAAGTTATTTCAAATCCCAACCACTATTATTTTTGTTATCTTAGTATCACTTCCAATTATGGGAAAAAGGGTACAAGAATAATGATTTAAATTTTTACAATGAAATCCATCCGAAAACTTGATAAAAGAAAAAAAATTGCGCTTATTGCGCACGATAATAAAAAAAAGGACATTATTGAATGGGCGGTGCACAATAAAATAGTATTATCTAAACATAGTTTAATTGCAACTGGAACAACAGGTAGATTAATTGAAGAAGCATTAGACCAACCAGTAGTAAAGTTGTTAAGTGGGCCACTTGGGGGAGACCAACAAATCGGCGCCATGATTGCAACAGGCGATATAGATATGATTTTTTTCTTTTTCGATCCCATGGAAGCACAACCACATGATAGTGATATAAAGGCCTTACTAAGACTTGCGGTCGCCTGGAACCTTCCAATGGCTTGTGATAGAACCACGGCAGACTTTTTAGTGACCTCGCCCTTTATGCAAGGAGAATATGCATACGAACTACCTGATTATGTAAATTATTTAAACAGGAAACTCTAATCTACCATTTTTACGAAGCATATTTAGGGTTTGCACTTACCTTTGTGTATGCCTTTTAAGCTTCATTCCAACTACACACCATCTGGTGATCAGCCAACTGCAATTGCCCAATTAACCGAGGGTGTGCAGAATGGAGATATGCAACAAACACTTCTTGGCGTGACGGGTTCTGGTAAGACTTTTACCATTGCTAATTTAATTCAAAACGTACAACGCCCCACCCTCGTTCTTACTCACAATAAAACCCTGGTTGCTCAGTTATACGGAGAGTTTAAACAATTCTTTCCCGATAACGCTGTTGGCTATTTTGTGTCTTATTATGACTACTATCAACCAGAGGCCTATTTACCAACTTCAGGAGTTTATATCGAAAAAGACTTAAGTAT
>JBIKJM010000066.1:0-7312 GCA_044360985.1 Sediminibacterium sp.
GCACGCTTGGAAAGCGTGTATACGGCAACGTATCGGGGGTTCGAATCCCTTCCTCTCTGCAAAGCCTATCACGAAAGTGATAGGCTTTTTTGTTTCGAGGCGGTGTCGAAAGCTCGCTTTCGTAAACAGATGAGAAGCAAAAAAGCAAACTAAACGCTATGCGTTTAGTTGAAGGCTTTGGTAAAAGAAAAATTTATGGGAAGTCAACGAACAGCGTGAGTTGACAATCCTATAAATTTAATTGGCTTTGGTAAAAGAGCATATTTGGATGAGGGCGAAGTGCAACGCAGCCGTCAATCCATACGTTTAGTTGAAGGCTTTGGTAAAAGAGCATATTTGGATGAGGGCGAAGTGCAACGCAGCCGTCAATCCATACGTTTAGTTGAAAGGCTTTGGTAAAAGAGCATATTTGGATGAGGGCGAAGTGCAACGCAGCCGTCAATCCTACTTTTTGAGAATTGCTGGAGCGAATTGAGGGGGTTAATATATATTTTTTTTGAATATTTAAATTATCTACTATATATTAGCTTTCTATTTCCCCCAAAAAATAGTGGTAGTTTTTAGGACAAAATTGCCCAATGGAGACCAGCAACCATTCAAACGGGGTGTATCTGAAAAACCAAAGAGTAAGGTAAAACAAAATGAAAAAAATATTATTATTCGTAATGCTTTTGGCAACTGTTGCCATGACTTCTTGTAGCAAAGATTCAGCTAAACCTACCTTAGTAGGTAAATGGAATTTAATTAGTTATGTTTACAAATCTGCGACATTTACAGAAACTCTTGATGGGTCAACTGGCGATTTTATGGATTTTAAAAAAAATGGGAAACTTGAATTAAGATTCGATGGCGAAACTGAAACTATTGACTATACAATAAGTGATTCAAAGGTAACATTTGATGGCACAACTTTTTCAATAACTAACTTGACTTCAAGTGCTGTAACTTTGTATAATACAGAAGGCTCTGGTAGCAATAAAGTTGAGATGACTATTAATTTAAAAAAGTAATTTTTTCCTTAAACATAAAGAGATTTTTTAAATCTCTTTATGTTTTTCATCCATCCTTTCATTGTATTCCAATGGCTCATTTTTCCAATGCTTATTATAAGAGACAAACCAGCCTAACCAAATAGAACGAGATAGGCGCATTAAAATAGGTTGCAGTAAAATCAATAAAAATATTGTAGTGCCTAACCAATAAAACATTCTGTTGTCATCTAATTCCCAAGTCATCCCAATTAATACTTTCCAAGCAACAAACATGGAAACAAAATAGGCGACTGTCAATGCATAACTTACATAACCCGTACCATAGTAAAATCCTACTTCAATTTCAGTTTGCTGTCCACAAACAGGACAGTGATCATGCATTTTTGTAATATTGGATAGATCGTAAGGATTGGAAGAGGTGAAGAGCTCCCCTTCTCTGCATCTAGGACATTTATTGGTCAAAGTGCTGTACAGATGGCTTTTTTTCATGCCACAAAGGTACCGAAAATTAAGGAGTTATCAATTGCTCCATCTGGATACCTCTAGAGCCCTTTATGAGTAGGGTATGGCCGCTAAATTGTTTTGAATCCAACCAGACTTTAGCTGCTTGTACCGTATCAAAATATTGATAGTTGTGATTGCAATCTTTAAATTCAGCGCCAACAAGGATCACCTCACTCCAATTATTTTGTTTCAATTGATCAATCAGCATTTGATGCTCCATTAAAGTGTCAGCACCCAGTTCTCTCATACCACCTAAGCAAACTACTTTATTTGCTTTATTTAATTTTGCAAAATTCTCTACCGCTAATTTCATACTAGAAGGATTTGCATTGTAAGCATCTAAAATCACTTCATTGTTATTCCATCGCACCAATTGAGAACGACTATTGGTTGGAATATAATTTTCAATTGCTGCTTTAATTTTTTCATTAGGTACTTTAAAGTATTGACCAATAGCAACTGCAGCTAGCACATTGGGTAAATTATAAATCCCTACTAAATTTGTTTGTATGGTATCTAAATCAATCCCTTTATTTATTTTGACTGTCAACATACCATTCGCATCAATGGCTTCACCTTGAATTTGTCCGCTATGTTGTCCATAACGAATAATATGATTGATGCCTTGAGACATGGTTTGTAAATAGTCGTAATCTGCCATTATAAATGCTGTGCCATTGTGGTCGTGCAAAAAATCATACAATTCACCCTTGCCTTTTTTGACGCCTTCTTCAGATCCAAATCCTTCCAAATGTGCTTTACCACAATTGGTGATCATCCCATGCGTTGGTAAAGTATAGCTGCAATAGCTTTCAATTTCTTTCTGATGATTCGCGCCCATTTCGATCACAGCGATCTCTGCATTTTTTGGAATACTCAGCAAGGTCAATGGCACACCAATATGATTGTTTAGATTTCCTTGAGTGGTGTAAGTTTTAAAATGGCTTGCTAAAACGGTATAGACCAATTCCTTTGTGGTGGTCTTTCCATTGCTACCAGTGATGGCGATAAAAGGAATGTCAAATTGTAGACGATGGTATTTTGCTAATTCTTGTAGGGTTGTTAATACATCATGCACTGTAATGATGCGGTCTTGATATGCGCCACTATCAGTAATCGCTTCATCCACTATCGCATAAGCTGCGCCAGCCTCCAATGCAGCAATCGCAAAAACATTCCCATTGAAATTTGGGCCTTTTAAAGCAAAGTATAGATCTCCTTTCTGGAGTTTTCTAGTATCTGTTACAACAGAAGGATGTGCAATGTAAATTTGGTATAATGCTTCAATCGTTCCTAGTTTCATAGGGTAAGCTTTAGCTTTTTGCCATCAATAAACAAGTTGCTGTTGCAACCAGTCCTTCTTCTCTACCAGTGAAACCCATAGTTTCTGTTGTGGTTGCTTTGATAGAAATATCCTTATTACCAATATGTAAAATCGAAGCAATGCATTCTTGCATAGCCATTACATAAGGCTTAATTTTTGGCGCTTCTAAACAAAGCGTTGCATCAATATTCACTATTTGATACCCTTCTGCAGTAATTAAATCGTAAGTTCTTTGTAGTAAAATTTTACTATCAATATTCTTAAATGCATTATCGGTGTCAGGAAAGTGGGTGCCAATATCACCTAAACTTAATGCGCCTAAAAGTGCATCGCAAATAGCGTGTAATAAAACATCTGCATCGCTATGCCCTAATGCGCCTTTGTGGTGCGGAATAAGTATACCTCCAATCCATAAGTCTCTACCTGCTACTAATTGATGAAAATCGATTCCAGATCCAATGCGTAAATTCATTAGAAGATATTTTTAAATTTCTGCCATAAACTAGGCTGCTCTTCTTTGGCATCTGGGGTATCTATTCCAAAGGCAGAAATCGCACATCTGAAACCAATAGTACTGCTAGATTTATCTTGTTCTAAATATCTTCTAGTTCCTGGGTTTAACCAATAAGGACGATCTTTCCAGCTTCCTCCTTTATACACCCTTGATTTATTAGAGATCAATGTATTCATACCAGTTTCATAACTAGATGTATTTGCATCATCCCCATCTAATACGCTATTACCACGATAAGGATTAAAGTCATCCATGTCAATGCTATTCATTGGTCGATAGATATCTGCTACCCATTCGTTGACGTTACCACTTAAATTGTATAAGCCTAATGAGTTTTGTAAAAAACTATTTATTTTACTTGGGAAACCTGCACCATCATTTGCATATCCTACCATGCCCATATAATCGCCACTTCCATTTTTGAAATTAGCCATGAACATGCCACGATTTTTTTTGTCCTTTTTGCTAATCTTACCTGTTGGGTTATTTCTTAAACCATCATTTCCATTTGAGCTCCATGGATAAGGAGAATTAGATGCAACAATGCTAGCATTAGGTGCACCGGAATTAGGCCCAGCTTTTGGATTATTAAAATTAGAGATGTAGTTCTTGCCACTAGATACTTTTGCTGCATATTCCCATTCTGCTTCTGTAGGCAATCTAAAGTCTGGGATTAATACATAATCACCTAAATTTTTGTTCTTTACTTTTATTGTAGAAGTGAATGTCGTCGTTTTTTTATTGCTATCAACAAGACTGTTGTTGGACTCCATTTTACCTATATAAGGTTTATTCGGATCAATTAAACCGTATTGGATTAATGTTTTTTCATTGGCTCTATCTGTTCTCCATCTGCAATAAGCGTTGGCTTGTTCCCAACTTACACCAACGACCGGATAGTCGTTGAATGCTTTGTTTCTAAAATACCCTTCTACCATTGGCTCATTGTATGCAAGATCCGTTCTCCAAACTAATGTATCTGGAAGCGCTGCTTTCACAATTGAATCTTTCCCCATTGGGATAAAAACACGTTCAAGCCATTTAATATAATTTCTGTATTGTTTGTTGCTTACCTCATATTGGTCGATTCTAAATGAACTCACAGTCACTCTGCGCAGATTATTGTTCCAATCACCCATGATATTTTCTTGGTTCATCCCCATTGCAAATGTGCCCCCTCTAATTAAAATAGTACTATCATATGGGTCATTTTTGTCAGCAAATGCAACTTTATTGCTTTGATCGCTATCGAATTGAGCGATCATTTTTGGGCCTAAAAAAAGCACCGCAAAAAATAATAATATACTATTGATAAAATTCATCTGTTTTGTTTGAGCTGGGGGTGTTTAAAATTCTATGCGAATATACTTGCTTTTTCACTTATTTATTCAAATGCAAATAGAATCTTATGTTAGTAAAACCCTAATTTTAGCAGATGAAACTTGGCTTTTTAACATTTATTTTAATTGGATGCTGCTTCACCCTTTCTGGATGGGGACAGGTAGGCATGTTATCGAAAGGAAATTGGGTTAAAATAGCAGTGCCAAACGAAGGGGTGTATCAACTCACTGGTGCACAATTTAAAGCTATGGGTTTTGCTGGAAAAGTAAATGCCAATCAAGTTCAATTGTATGGGATGGATTTGACAATCTTAAGCGAAAAAGTACCTAATGCCTTGCCGGATAGTTTAACAGAAATGGCCATTGAAATGCAAGATGGCGGAGATGGAATTTTAGATGAACAAGATCAGTTCTTGTTTTATGCACAAGGGCATTATAAATGGGTCAATTCTAATATGAATGAAGCACCAATCCGTCAAAAAATCACAAGCAATGATTCCTTGTATTTTTTTATCCGAATTGGAGTAATGGGAAAAAGAATAACCAGTTTTAATAAGACGGGGACTGCATCAAAATTAGTACAAACTTATCCTGCCAGGTGGTTGATAGAAAAAGATAGTATCAATGTTTTAAACAGTGGTAAAATATGGTTAGGAGATCCTATGGGGCTAGGCCTTGGTAAAAAAACGACGATCTCATTTCCACTCAATATGGAAGGTTTGCAGCTCAATACGCCTGTAATTTTTCAAAGTCAATTAGCTGGATCAGTCTATCAAACAGATGCTACATTTTCAATCAAGTTGAATGATCAAATATTAAGTACAAAATTATTGGATCCCGTTTTAGGAAATATTTTTGACGATGCTTACAAAATACGTTTTGACAGTAGTACAATATGGCTTGATAAAACTAAAGTGCTAAAAGCTGGACAAAATTTAACCGCCATGAACCTGCAAGTAGATTTTAATGCAGGTACAGGTTCCACAGGTTGGATTGATTATATGGTATTGCATGGACAAAGAACAATTGGGAATTGGGGTAGTACAAGTTTTGGATTTGACTATCAAACTACCAATTCAAAAAGCCAATTGATTGAATTTGAAATTCAAAATGCCACAGCGCAAACTAGAGTTTGGGATCTAACGCATTATTCCCAACCCATTTTAATGAATGCTCAATTGGGTCAAAATGCAATCGCTACATTTAAAGCTGTTGATAGCGCGCGTAAATATTTTTATGTTTTTGAAACAAATAAAATCAATACAGCACAGTTTTCGGGTAGCATAATTAATGATAGTAGTTTCTCTGCTAGTCCATTAGATTACATCATCATTTCAGCGCCTGATTATGTTCCAGCAGCGAAGAAACTAAAATTGTTCCATGAAAAGCAAAATGGGTATAAAGTTGGGCTTTTTAATGCTACGCAAGTATATAATGAAATGGCAAGTGGACAAGCTACTCCTGTTGCAATTAGGAATTTTTTAAAATACTTCATAGAACAATCGAAATTAAAAAATCAATCGATCCCTGCATATGTTTTATTAATGGGTATGGGTAATTTCAATACTCAAAAAATTCAACTAAATAAAGAATTACCAGTGTATACAAGTGAGGTCTCCAATGCTATTTTAACTTCCTATAGTTCGGATGATTTTTATGCAATACAACAACCTGGCAATCAAATTCAGTATGCTCAAACAATCGATTCTATTGGTTTAGCAATTGGCAGGATACCTGCAAGAACAATTGCTGAAGCAGATAAAATGGTGGAGAAATTAATTCAATACCAATCCAATAAAAAAATGGGGCTTTGGCAAAATCAATTGACTTGGATTGCGGATGATGCAGACTTTAATTTACATCTTCAAGATGCAGAGGGAATCATTGAAAATTTAAATACAAAAACAACTAACTGGAATCATCGAAAATTGTATTTAGATTTGTTTAAGGCGAGTCAAACATTGACTGGTAATACCTATCCAGAAGTCAACAAGGCAATTCAAGAATCCATCCAGGCTGGCACTTTGGTATTAAATTATACTGGTCATGGAAATTTTAGACGTTTAACTGAAGAGGCAGTGATCTCTGAATCAGAAATGCAGTCATGGAATAATGCCGGTAAATTACCCATCATGGTTACGGCCTCTTGTGATTTTGCCCCCTATGATAAGCCTAGTGAAGTACCAATTGGTTTTGATGCATTAATGCAAAATGATAAAGGAATTATTGCATTGGTGGCAGCCAACAGACTGGTGTTTGCATATAGTAATAAGCAAATAAATGATGCATTCATGCAGGCATTATTGGTACCAAATGCAGATGGTCATTTTATGACAATTGGACAAGCATTGCAAAAAGCAAAAAATTATAATTTTAGCAGAAATGGAGATCGCTTAAATGCTTTTAAGTTTGGATTATTAGGTGATCCTGCTATGCGTATTGCGCAGCCAAAATACCAAATTAATTGTACTCAATTGAATCAATTACCATGGTCAGATAGTATCTATTTGAAAGCGGGAGGGAAGTATACAATCAAAGGTAATTTGTTCGTAAAAAATCAAAACCTTCAAAACTTCAATGGCTTTGTTGACATGGTGTTATGGGATGCACCAAGCATTATAAAAACGCTAGCAAATCA
>JBIKJM010000067.1:0-7274 GCA_044360985.1 Sediminibacterium sp.
CATAGGCAATAAAATAGGAGATAGACCATCAAAGGCATCTACTAATTTACCACCACCTACTGCAGTTACTTCTTGTCCTAATACCATTGTAGCTAAAACTGTAGCAACATAAGAACCGAATAAATCGGCACCCATACCAGCGACATCACCTACATTATCTCCTACGTTATCTGCAATCGTTGCAGGGTTACGAGGATCATCTTCTGGAATACCTGCTTCTACTTTACCTACTAAGTCTGCGCCTACGTCTGCAGCCTTGGTATAAATCCCACCACCCACACGCGCAAATAAAGCGATTGATTCAGCGCCTAAAGAAAATCCAGTTAATACTTCAATGGTTCTTAACATTTCAGAAGGGTCACCATTTACAAAAAATAGTTGCTTTAGTACTAAAAACAAACCACCTAATCCTAATACTGCTAATCCAGATACGCCTAAGCCCATCACAGATCCGCCAGTAAAGGATACTTTTAATGCTTGCGCTAAACTTGTTTTAGCAGCTTGAGCAGTTCTTACGTTTGCTTTAGTAGCTACTTTCATACCAATATAACCAGCCGTTGCGCTAAAAACTGCACCAATTATAAAAGAGACAGCAATACTCCAATGACTTTCGGCATTTTTAGTAGCCATAAATCCTAATAATAAGGAAACAATCACCACAAAATAGCCTAAGATTTTCCACTCCGCTTTCAAGAACGCCATTGCACCTTCAGCAATGTAAGTGCTAATTTCTTTCATTCGGTCATTACCTGCGTCTTGTTTAGATACCCAATTGAATTTCAGGAGTGTATACAATAAACCTACAACACCCATTGCCGGAACGGCGTAAAATAGAAGATCTTTCATAGCAATACTTATTCTTTTGTTTTCTGTTTAGATTCGTTTAAGGTCTGCAAAAATAGGGGGTAAAAGTCAAAAATGGGCAAAAAAGGGCAACTTTACTCGACCAAAGAGGTCGTGTCCTCTTTTCCAGTAAATACAGCAGCAATCTCCTTGCCTTTATAGATGGCACGATTGTATTTATTTCCTAAAATGATAATTGTAGCTGTTTGACCCACTAATCGGGTGAATACGGTATTATTTCCATGCCACCATCCATTGTGATAAATCAGTTTTTCTTCGTTTGGCTTTGCCAATACACGCCATCCTAAGCCATAATTATGCCAATACTTATTGGTTGGACTTTTGGGTTCGTAAGCCATTTCTAAAGTGGTTGGTTCTAAAAAACGACCTTCTGTTAAAGCTTTGTCCCATAAATAGAGGTCTCTTGCCGTACTATAGACATTTTTATCCCCATAAATTAGATCGTATTTTTCCAATTGATAAGGCACCATTTGTGCATTATAGGATGGCAAGTATTTATCCATATTTTGCTGACTCATCACGAAACTATGTTCCATTTTCAATGGCTTAAAGATGGTTTCTTGAAGGTAAGTAGGGAAGTCTTGACCAGTGATCTTTTCTATAATCAATGCCAATAAGACATAATTGGTATTGCAATATTTAAAAACACGGTCCGGATTGGCAGCAATAGCTGGTTTTCTTTGAATCATAAAATCCAATACATCATTGTTGGTGTATAGACCTGGTCTAAAAGGCTTTTCATTTTTTACCAATACCAATTTCTTAGCCCAACGACCTCTTTTGGTTTTATATCTAACCGATTTATATTGTTTAGATTCCATGAAATAGGCATAATCTGGCAAGCCACTTCGATGGGATAATAACATTTCAATGCTTATATTTTTGTAAGGGAATCCCTGTAAATATTGTTCTACAGGCGCTTTCAAGTCTAATTGATCCTTTTCCCATAATTGAAGGGCGGCCATACCTGTGAAGGTTTTTGAGACAGAAGCTAAATGAATAGGGGTTGCTGCCACTAAGGAATCTTTCGTTTTATAATTGGAATAACCTTTATAATCTTCAAATATGACTTCACCATTTTTGGCCACTAAAATTTGGCCACTAAAATTTTTATTTCCTAAAATTGATTGATATTTTAATTTAATCGCTTCGGCATATTGTTGCTTTTCTCCATTAGAAATTTTATTGTAAGTAAAATTATTGGCAGCACCTAAATAATTAGGCCCTTGACTCGAACCACAGGAAGCAGTCAGTAATAAAATTTGTAACAATAAAAAGCAGCGAACGATCATCTGTTAGTTTTTACAGGGTATACCTATATAACGAAGAATAGATATAAAATATTGTGATTGAAGTCAAAACGCAGATTTTAAATTAACTTTGCAATATGAGCAAAAATGATCTAACCAGCTATCCCAAAGATAGAATTAAAGTACTGTTTTTAGAAAACATAAGTGACAAAGCGGTACAATACTTCAAACAACAAGGGTATGCGGATGTGAAGAAAGTAGCTGGGGCTTTAAGCGAGGAAGAATTGATTAAAGTGATCAAGGACGTACACATTTTGGGTATTCGTTCAAAAACATTTATTTCTAAGAAAGTATTGGATAGTGCAAAAAAATTGCAAGCGATTGGATGCTTTTGCATTGGGGTCAACCAAGTGGATTTAAAAGCTTGTAAACAAAAAGGAATTGCAGTTTTTAACGCGCCTTATAGCAATACCAGAAGTGTTGCTGAATTGGTCATTGGCGCTTCCATTTTATTGATTAGAAAAATTTTAGATAAAAACAAAGCAGCACACAATGGCATTTGGAATAAAGAGGCTAAAGGAAGTTTCGAATTAAGAGGCAAAACAATGGGCATCATTGGTTATGGCAATATCGGTACACAATTAAGCGTGATGGCCGAAGCGATGGGTATGCGTGTACAATTTTATGATATCGAAACAAAGTTACCCTTAGGAAATGCGCAGGCAAGAAAATCGATTAAAGAAATTGTGAGTAGTTCAGATATTATTTCATTGCATGTGCCAGAGACCAACCAAACAAAAAATTTAATCAATAAAGCTTTAATTAAGCAATTTAAATCAGGCTCAATTTTAGTCAATTATGCTAGGGGAGAAGTGGTGGATTTGGATGCTTTAGCAGAAGCAATTCAAGAGAAACATATTGCTGGTGCAGCGATTGATGTATTCCCTGTTGAACCAGAAAAAAATGGAGATGCATTTACGACTCCACTACAAGGTTTATCCAATGTTTTATTGACGCCACATATTGGTGGATCCACAGAAGAAGCACAAGAAAATATTGGAGAAGATGTAAGCATTAAATTATACCAATACTTGGAACGAGGCGTCTCTAATGGTTCACATACCATCCCATCATTGAGTTTACCACCAGTAGATGGCGCGCATCGCATTTTACATATCCATAAAAATGTACCAGGTGTATTAGGCGCAATCAATACATTGTTGTCTAAAAATAAGATCAATATTGTGGGCCAATACTTAAAAACAAATGATGAAATTGGCTATGTGGTATTGGATGTTGATAGTAAATTATCCAAACAAGCTATGGCGCTATTAAAAGAAGTCAAAGAGACCATTAAGGTTAGGATGCTGTATTAATTGCAGCAAGCATTGCTTTAATTTCATCTAGGTCTACATCAAAATATTGCATCTTTTCTTGCATGCTTGGTTGATTGAATGCCATTTTAGAAGGCATGGCTTTTCTTGCAGAACTATGTATTTCCTTCGGACCTGTTTGCATAACAATGGTTGCAATATTATCTGCTCGCACACCACTTCCTGGTAAAATAATGATTCTATCTTTTGCTTTTTCAACCAATTTTTGGATCATCGATATGGCATTGCCTACATTCGGCACTTGGCCACTTGTTAAAATGCGCTTGCAACCAATATCTATTAATTGTTCCAATGCCAAGAATGGATCAATGCATCTGTCAAATGCTCTATGAAAACTTATTTCCATTTGTCCAGCAGCTTGAATTAAAGCACTTGTTCTTTTAGTGTCTATAGTCCCATCTGCGTTTAATAATCCAATGACTGCACCCTTAAAACCCAATTGCTGACAAGCCATCAAGTCGTTCTGCATCACCTGAAATTCTCTGTCGGTGTATAAAAAATCTCCCCCTCTTGGACGTATGATTGGGAAGACTGGCTGCTTGGTTAATTGAGACAATAGTAACAAACTTCCATAAGATGGGGTGGTACCGCCTTCCATTGGATTCTCACAAAATTCAATTCTGTCTGCCCCTGAATTTAAAGCATTCAATGCAGCTTCTATACTAAAGGCAGCTATTTCAAGTAAAACTTTTGACATCTATAATTATTTAATCAATGTTATTAAACAAATCTAAGTTTATAATTTGAATAAAGGATTGAGTACAAATTCAAATTAATCTTTAAATTAAATAACCCGCATCTTTCAATGTATTGCCTTCCTTATTGTATACAGAAAAATTAAATCCTTTTTGTAAAGCATAAGCACCTACTATTCCTTTTTTATTGATGGCAACAAAACAAACTTGTATGTCTTTTGCTTTTTCTTTTTTAATTCGATTTATTTTTTCAACGACAAGTTTGCAAGCAAGTTCTGGGCTTTTTCCCTGACGCATCCATTCCACTACAGCACTAGCGCCTGCAACTCTTATCACATCTTCCCCCTGACCAGTCGCCACCACTGCACCCACTTCATTGTCAACATATAAACCAGCACCAATAATAGGGGAGTCTCCTACACGACCACGCATTTTAAAACCTGCACCACTGGTGGTACAACTACCGCTTAGATTGCCAAATTGATCCATTGCAATCATACCAATGGTGTCATGGTTCCACTCACCATCCATTAATTTTGTTGGTGCATTGAATGCAGGATCATTGTAAGTTGAAGATTGATTTTTCTCTACGTTAATTACATGTTGATAATTGGATGTTTTCAACCAGGCTTTATAATTCTTATTGGCTTGTTCTGATAATGCACCCGATTCCAAAGTAAATCCATTGGCTAATGCAAATGCTTGCGCACCTGCACCCACTAAAAATACATGGGGTGATTTTTCCATTACTTTTCTTGCCACTGATATTGGATGTTTAATGCGTTCTAAAAATGCAACAGATCCACAATTGAATTCATGATCCATAATGGATGCATCCAATGTGACAAAACCATCTCTATCTGGGTTGGCATCTAAACCAACACAACAATTGATTTCATTTTCTGTCACCATTACACCTTGTTCTACCGCATCCAATGCATGACCTCCATTTTTTAACACTTCCCAAGCTGCTACATTGGCTCTGATTCCAGCATCCCAAGTAGATGCAACAATGGGTTGAATTAAATTAGACGGATTGGTTGATTGGATGAAATTTGGTATTGAAAAACTGGTAATACCTAATCCACTTAAATTGATAAATTTTCTTCTGTCCATGTTGATGATGCGATTAATATTCAGTTCTTAAAGATAGTCAGTAAGGCGTTAATTTTGTACATTTATGAAGATTATGATGCAATCAATATTTGATCAGTATGGATGGGGAAATGCGACCGCTTTCCCGTTAACGCAAGGGTTAATCAACCAAACTTTTGAAGTAAGTTCGGTGCATGGTGATTTTATTCTACAAAATATCAATACTCAAGTTTTTAAAGACCCTTTTGCTATTGACCATAATATCAAAGCCATTGGTCAGTATTACAATACCAATCAACCAGATCAATTATTTACGTTTTTGGTGCCAAATATAGTAGGGGAGACCTTGATTGAATCGGCCGGGAAATATTATCGTGCATTTAAAAAAATAGACGGTATCGCCTTAGATGTATTGACAACTGCGTCTCAAGCAAAAGCTGCAGCCAATCAATTTGGACAATTCACTGCTAGTTTAATAGAATTCCCAATCGCACAATTAAAAGTCACCATCCCACAATTTCATGACCTTGCATTAAGATACCATCAATTTGAACAAGCTTTGATACATGGAGATTCAAAAAGAATTGATACCGCTAAAGATGCTATCCTGTTTTTAAAATCACATCAATCTTATGTAAAAAAATGGATTCATTTTACAACAAATAAAGAAGCCCATTTAAGGGTTACACACCATGATACAAAAATTAGCAATGTCTTGTTTAAAGACGACGCAGCTATTTGTGTCATCGATTTGGATACCACTATGCCAGGTTATTTTATGAGCGATGTAGGAGACATGTGCAGAACCTATCTTTGTCCGGTCAACGAAGCATGTCTGGATTTAAATCAAATAAAAGTGCTTCCGGAAAGATGGACTGCAATACAAGAAGGCTACTTAGAAGCGATGGGGGAGTTCTTGACAAATTTTGAGAAAGACCATTTTGCATTTTCAGGTCAATGCATCATTTATATGCAAGCGCTACGATTCTTGACCGATTTTCTAGAATTAGATCATTATTACCGTGTAGAAAGACCAGGGCAAAATTTAGACCGTACTAAAAACCAGATTCAATTATTAATTGAATTCAATCAACTTTGATCACTTGTTTAATCACTTGGATTATTTCTTACTTACTTACTTATTGTATACTATATAGACTAGTTTGTAAATAGCCTAGTATTTAAAATTGATCATCCATTGCAAAGTCTGGCTTTCTGTTTTTCCATTTACCGCGAGTGAAATCTGGAATTTCTTGTACTTGCCCGTTTTCTGCAATCGATTTCTCAGATAATGGCGTAATCGCATACCAAGTTGCTAAATCATATACATCCATCGGGAACGGCACGGCTCTTTTAATACACTCTAAAAAGGCATTGATGACAAAAAAGTCCATACCACCATGTCCAGCACCTGTCGCATCTGCCTCAAAGCGCTTCCATAATGGATGGTCATGCTGCTTTAAATAGGCTTCTGGGTTTTCCCATTGATGCGCTTTAGGAGAAAGTCCTTCTATATAGATATGTCCTGCTGAAAATTGACCTGCATGGAAATCCTGCCAAAGACCTTGAGTTCCTTGAACCCTAAAGCCAAGATTATAAGGACGGGGAGAATTGGTGTCATGTGTTAGCAAAATCGTCTCTCCATTATAAGTCTGAATACTCGTTGTTACGATGTCTCCTAATTTAAAATTTAATTTCGCATTAGGGTGATTTTCACCACCTTGTGGATGGTTAACGATATATTTATGTAAACCTCTTGCCTTAGTTGCCACAGAAGAAAGTCTTGTTAATTGATTGCCTCTATTGATGTCGATCATCATTGCAGCAGGTCCTAGTCCATGTGTAGGATACAATTCACCATTCCTATATAAGGAGTGGTTTGTTCTCCATTTTGCCTCACTATAGCCTTTATCCCCAAATTCAGCCCCAGAATTATAGGCAGTAACACCATTATTGAACTTAACACCCCTTAAATC
>JBIKJM010000068.1:0-7212 GCA_044360985.1 Sediminibacterium sp.
TTATTGCAGAAGCTTTAAATAATCCACAAGCTTTTATTTTATCCTTAGATGGAAGTATGGGGGCGGGTATTTTAGTAGCTGCCATCATGGTCTTTTTAAAGTGGAAAGAAAAGGACAAAGTAAAACTGACAAAGCCTGAAACCCGCACTGTACAAGTGTGGCCGCAGGATAGGGTAGGTGACATTGTTCTAAAGGCAGCACTTTGGGGATTTCTTGGAGCAAAGATTTTTCATAATTTAGAAAACCTAGATGAGTTTAGTAGAGACCCAATTGGCTCAATCATTTCTTTTAGTGGGTTGACATTTTTTGGAGGTCTAATTTTAGCCACCATCGCGATTATCTATTATTTAAAAAAGGAAAAAATTTCTGTGATTCATTTTGCAGATGCGATGGCACCAACTATGTTATTTGCTTATGCTGCTGGTAGAATTGGTTGTCAAATTAGTGGAGATGGTGATTGGGGTATTGTGAATACAAATCCAAAACCTTTTGGGTGGATAACAGATTGGGCATGGGCCTATCAATATCCACACAATGTAGTTAACGAAGGGGTAGCAATTCCTGGATGTGTGGGTGCTTATTGTAATCAGTTGCCTTTGCCAGTTTATCCAACTGCATTGTATGAAATCATTATGATGTTCATTTTATTTGCCATCATGTGGAGCCTTAGAAAGAAAGTAACTCAGCCAGGTATCTTAACGGGCATTTATTTAATTTTTGCTGGTGGAGAAAGATTTTTGATTGAAAAGATTAGGGTGAATAATAAATATGATTTTTTACCATTTCAACCAACGCAAGCCGAATTGATTTCCGTAATTTTAATCATATTTGGTTTGTTGTTTTTAATCAAATCAAAAACTTGGTTTCCAAAAAAACAATCTTAATTAACACATTCATTTTCAAATATTATTCGATTTTTATTCAACTTTAAATTTTCATTATGCCATCATTTGATATCGCAAGTTCAGTAGACGTTCAAATATTAGACAACGCTGTAAATGTGGTGAAAAAAGAAATCACAAACAGGTTTGATTTTAAAGGAATTCATGTGGTGATTGATCTTAATAAAAAAGACTTCATGATTAAATTAGAGTCTGATTCTGAGATGAAACTCCAACAAATTGTGGATGTGCTTTTAAGCAGGTCTATCAAACAAGGAATAGATGCCAATGCATTTGATTTGTCAAAAACCCCACAACCAAGCGGTAAGACCTTTAAACAAGACCTGCCGGTAAGAAATGGCTTAAAGCAAGAAGATGCTAAAAAAATCGTTAAGTTCATCAAAGACAAGGGTTTAAAGGTGCAAACCGCAATTATGGACGATATTATTAGATGTACTGGGAAGAAAATCGATGATTTACAGGAAGTTATAGCAGCTTGTAGGACCGAAAACTTTGGCGTTCCACTTCAATTCATCAATATGAAGTCCTAATTATGTCTGTATAAAAGTCCATTCTCTGTGACTTTCCAGCCAAAAATTTGTTTAAAAAGGCATTTTAGCCTACTTTTGCAACCTATTTTATAATTGTCACGGCAAAAACCGTGCAGCCTTAAACATCATAATATGAAAAAAGGTATCCATCCAGAAGCGTATCGTTTCGTTGTCTTCAAAGACATGAGTAACCAAACTTCTTTTTTAGGTAAATCTAGTGCAAACACTAAGGAAACAATCGTATGGGAAGACGGTAAAGAGTACCCAGTAATCAAAGTGGAGATCTCAAACACATCTCACCCTTTCTACACAGGTAAGAACATGTTAGTAGATACTGCTGGTCGTATCGATAAGTTCAACAAGCGTTACGCAAAAGCAAAATAAATTAAAGCAATTAATTTTCATAAACCCTTTCCAACATCAGTCAGAAAGGGTTTTTTGTATTAGGATACAATTTGCCCATCTTTCCTATTCAATACTTACCTTTGTGTCTTAGGAATTGCTAAATAAAAAGACTATGCAGAAATTAGATATATTGGCCTTTGGTGCACATCCAGATGATGTAGAATTAGGATGTGGCGGTACTTTGTTAGCTGCTGTAGCTGAGGGAAAAAAAATTGGCATCATCGATCTCACAAAAGGAGAACTTGGAACAAGAGGTACGGTTGCTGATAGAGCAAATGAAGCAGTATTAGCAGGTGAAATCATTGGAGCTACAATTAGAGAAAATTTGGGCATGCAAGATGGTTTTTTTGTGAATGATCAAGCGCACCAAATATCTGTGATTGAAATGATAAGAAAATACCAGCCAGATATTATTTTATGCAACGCCCCTGAAGATCGTCATCCAGATCATGGTAGAGCTGCTAAGTTAGTAGCGGATGCTGCTTTTTTAGCTGGATTGGTTAAAGTTCAAACTACCCATAACGGAGTTGCACAAGTTGCTTGGAGACCAACACATGTGTTTCATTATATTCAATCCAGGAATTTACAACCTAATTTTGTATTGGATATAAGTGCCTACATGGATAAAAAAATGGAATCTATTTTAGCGTATACATCTCAGTTTTACAATCCAAATTCAAATGAGCCGGATACTTTTATTTCTAGTGATTCTTTTTTAACATTCATTAAAGGACGTGCTAAAGAGTTTGGACAACAAATTGGCGTGCAGTATGCAGAAGGATTTATTTCAGAGAAAATGATTGGTATACAAAGTTTTGATGGATTCATTCAAAAGACGACTTAATAGACTTTTTAAAAAACGCAATATGGCAATAGTAAAAGTTGGTTTAATACAAATGTCTTGTACTGCAGATGTACAAGCTAATAAAGCAAAAGCAATCGAAAAAATTAAAGCTACAGCAAAGCAAGGTGCGCAAATTGTTTGCTTGCAAGAGTTGTATACTTCATTGTATTTCTGTGATGTGGAAGCGTATGAAAATTTTAAATTAGCTGAACCAATTCCTGGTAAAACAACAGACGAATTAGCCCTGTTGGCAAAGGAATTAAATATCGTGATCATTGCTTCATTATTTGAGAAAAGAGCAGAAGGCTTATATCATAATACCACTGCCGTGTTAGATGCGGATGGAACCTATTTAGGAAAGTATCGTAAAATGCATATTCCTGATGATCCAGCTTATTATGAAAAATTTTATTTTACACCGGGTGATTTAGGGTATAAGGTTTTCAAAACAAAATTTGCTACCATTGGTGTTTTGATCTGTTGGGATCAGTGGTATCCAGAAGCTGCAAGAATTACAAGTTTAATGGGTGCAGAAATGTTATTTTATCCAACAGCAATTGGTTGGGCTACAGCACAGGACGAAGCCACCAATACAGAACAATACAATGCTTGGCAGACCATTCAAAGAAGTCATGCTGTGGCCAATGGCGTTCCAGTGATTAGTGTGAATCGTGTTGGATTAGAGCAAGATGGTTTAATGCAGTTCTGGGGTGGTAGTTTTGTAAGTAATCCATTTGGAACTTTATTGTACAAAGCATCTCATGATCAAGAAGAAATTGCAGTGGTGGATATTGATACAGAAAAATCGGATAGTTATAGAACCCATTGGCCGTTTTTACGCGATCGCCGAATTGATTCTTACCAACCCATCACTCAAAGATATATAGACGATGAGCAATAAAATGCATCAAAATATACAAGAAGCAATATTGGAAGGGGCAACACCAAAAGCATTGGGATATACTTTCCCTGCTGAGTTTGCAAAACAAGATGCCACTTGGTTAAGTTGGCCACATAAAGAGGCAAGCTGGCCAGGAAAATTAGACAGTATCTATCCGTCTTATATTGAATTCATTAAAATTTTAACCCTATCTCAAAAGGTTTGTATCAATGTGGTGGATGCTTCGATGCAAGCAACTGCAACACAAATGATGCAGGCGCTACAGGTAGATTTAACAAAGATTCAATTTTTTATACATCCAACCAACGATGCATGGTGTAGAGATCATGGCCCAAGTTTTTTAATTGGAAACAATCCAGATGCGCCTAAGGCGATTGTAGATTGGAATATCAATGCTTGGGGCGGTAAATATCCTCCCTATGATTTAGATGATGTGATTCCAACTCGCATCGCCGAGGCATTGAAACTTCCTGTTTTTTATCCAAATATTATTATGGAAGGTGGGTCTGTTGATTTTAACGGCGCCGGAACGGTCATGACTTCAAAATGTTGTTTATTGAATGAAAATCGAAATCCGCATTTGAATCAAACACAAATTGAACAATACCTTTGCGATTATTATGGTGTAGAGCAAGTGTTATGGGTGTCTGAAGGTATTGTGGGAGATGACACAGACGGACATATCGACGATACAGTTCGTTTTGTGAATGAAGACACGGTGGTGACAGTGGTAGAATCCAATAAGGATTCAGAAAATTATTCTTTGTTACAAGACAACTTAAAAGAGTTACAAAAAATGCGTTTGATTAATGGAAAGCAATTGAATATTGTTGAATTACCAATGCCTGCAGATGTGATTTACGAAGACCAATTTCTGCCTGCCTCTTATGCGAATTTTTACATTAGTAATGCACATGTGGTGGTTCCAACTTTTCGTTGTGATAGGGATGACCAGGCAATGCGTATTATTCAAGATTGTTTTCCAACAAGAGCAGTGGTAGGCATTGATTCAACCGATATTATTTGGGGTTTAGGTAGTTTCCATTGTTTAAGTCAACAAGAACCTTCTTCAAAATAAGGGCTTAGTAATATTAAATTTATTCTTTTAAATTTTTAATTAGGATTATGCGTTTAAAATATTTGACTTTCTTGATGCTATTTATTGGCATATACGCCTGCAGCAGTTTTCCATATGGGAAAACAAATCGTCAACACATTCGACAAGCAAAATTAATAGCTAAAAAATTAGTTTTGTCTCCAGAGAGACAATCAGAGAATCAATTACCCCTTGCCAAAGAATGGATAGGCACCACCAATTTTGATTTACGTAAACCTAATTTTGTAGTTATCCACCACACAGCACAAAATTCTTGTGAACAAACTTTGAAAACTTTTACATTAGAAAGAACAAAAGTGAGTGCACACTATGTGATTTGTAAAGATGGAACCATACACCATATGTTAAATGACTATATGAGGGCTTGGCATGGAGGGATTGGCAGCTGGGGAAACAATACAGATCTTAATTCAAGTTCTATTGGTATAGAAATTGACAACAATGGTTTTGAGCCTTTTGAACCAGCTCAAATAAACAGCCTTTTACAATTGCTTGCCCAACTAAAAAATAAATACCAAATTCCAGTCGACCATTTTATTGGACACAGTGATATTGCACCAAGACGTAAGGTAGATCCCAATATCAATTTTCCGTGGAAAACTTTATCAAGTATGGGATATGGTATTTGGTTTGAGCCAGATGCAAACTATCAACTCCCAGTTGGATTATCCATTAAACATGCGTTGAGTTTGGTGGGGTATGATACCAAAGATAGCATCGCTGCAATCCTTGCATTTAAACGTCATTTTAGACAAGACAGTTCTCCTTTAATGAATCAAGCAGATAGTTCTGTTTTGTCTCAACTTATTCAATCTAAATGGAATAAATAGTACTTTATTTTTTTGTCTGCTAACATTTGTTAGTGTAATTTTGAACAAATACTTTTACTATGGATTTAAGCTTATCAGAAGAGCAGTTAATGATTCAAAAAGCAGCGCGTGAATTTGCACAACAACAGTGTTTGCCTGGTGTAATTGAAAGAGATGAACACCAAAAAGTACCTAAAGAACAATTACTACAATTAGCTGATCTTGGATTTATGGGGATCATGACACCTGTTGAATATGGTGGTGCTGGTATGGATACCATTAGTTATGTATTAGCGATGGAAGAAATTAGTAAAGTAGATTCAAGTGTGAGTGTATGTGTGAGTGTGAATAATAGTTTAGTATGTTGGGGTTTAGAAAAGTATGGCAATGAAGCACAAAAGCAAAAATATTTAACGCCGCTAGCACAAGGTAAGAAAGACGGAGAATTATATGTAGGTGCTTTTTTATTAAGTGAACCAGAGGCGGGTAGTGATGCAACGCATCAGCACACAAGTGCGATTGATAAAGGAGATCATTATGTATTGAATGGCGTAAAAAACTGGATCACCAATGGTTCTACTGCTTCGGTCTACTTAGTGATGGCACAAACGGATGCTTCAAAGGGATCAAGAGGAATCAATGCATTTATCGTTGAAAAAAATACACCTGGTATTACGGTAGGCCCTAAAGAAAATAAGATGGGGATTCGTGGAAGTGATACACATTCTATTTCATTCATGGATGTGATTGTTCCAAAAGAAAATAGAATAGGGGATGATGGATTTGGATTTAATTTTGCAATGAAAACCTTGAATGGTGGACGTATTGGGATTGCAGCGCAAGCATTAGGCATTGCAAGTGGAGCATATGAATTGGCTTTGGCTTACAGTAAAGAAAGAAAATCTTTCGGTAAACCAATTCATGAGCACCAAGCAATACAATTTAAATTGGCAGAAATGGCCACTCGAATTGAGACAGCAAGATTATTATGTTATAAAGCGGCTTGGGAGAAAGACAATCATATGGATTATGTGATGAGCGCAGCTATGGCAAAATTACACGCAAGTGATACGGCCATGTGGGCGACTACAGAAGCTGTTCAAGTACATGGTGGATATGGATTTGTGAAAGAATTTCATGTGGAGCGCCTAATGCGTGATGCAAAAATTACACAAATTTATGAAGGCACTTCAGAGATTCAGAAGATGGTGATTGGACGATCTATCACTAAATAATGGATTGTTAGTATTCTCATAATGGATTGCTTATTTGGTTTGTTCTGATTACCTTTATAGTCTATGCCAGTTAATATTTCAGCTTACCAATCTATCCAAGCTTCACTAGTAGACCAAGGAGTTTCCCTGATAGCCGTGAGTAAAACCAAGCCTCAAGAGGAGCTAATGGAATTATACACATTAGGTCATCGCGCTTTTGGAGAAAATTATGTACAAGAGCTGGTTGATAAAGAAGCTGCATTACCAAAAGACATTCAATGGCATTTTATTGGACACCTTCAATCCAATAAAGTAAAATACATTGCCCCATTTGTGTATATGATTCATGGGGTTGATTCAGAGAAATTATTACAAGAAATTAATAAGCAGGCCATTAAGCAAAATAGAATCATTGATTGCTTATTACAAGTGCATATTGCGACAGAGGAAACAAAGTTTGGTTTTGATGGCCCTGCATTGCATGAATTAT
>JBIKJM010000069.1:0-7165 GCA_044360985.1 Sediminibacterium sp.
TGTTTTTCACTTTCTAATGGGGGGATAATAAAATGGTTATTTAGGTAGTATAAATATAAATTATTTATTTAATATAGTTCTATTTAAGATCTCTGTTAGCTTTTGTTTAGTGTGTAAGGCAAAGTCCCCTTTCATCATCCAATCATAATACTGCGGTTCTTCTTTTAAAACCTGGGTAACCGGCTTGCCTTTATGTTTACCGAAATTGAAAATCTCGACACCATTTTCCATCACAAATCGACGCGCAAAATCTACTATTTGATCTTCACCAGTAAATTTCACAACAGATTCCACCGTATTACCAATCGCTGGATAGCGTTCTAATTGAGCCTCCAATACCTCCCAAGTTGCTGTGGCATCTGCCTCAGCAGTATGTGCATCTTCTAAGCTTTTATTACAATAAAACTTATAAGCAGCAGTTAAAGTTCTTTGCTCCATCATATGAAAGACTTTCTGCACATCCAACAACTTTCTTGTTTCTATATCAACTGAAATACCTGCTCTTAAAAATTCTTCATTTAACATTGGAATATCAAATCGATTGCTATTGTAACCTGCTAAATCAGCACCTTCCAAAAATTGCTTAATCTCATTGGCCACTTGCTTAAAAGTAGGCGCATCTTTTACCATTTCATCTGTAATACCATGTACCGCAGTCGTCACAGCTGGAATAGGCATTTCGGGATGTATCAACTTACGCTTTACTAATTTAGACCCATCAGGCATGATTTTTACAATGGCAATTTCAACAATTTTATCTGTGCTGACATTGACCCCTGTAGTTTCTAAATCTATAAAACAGATAGGCTGTGAAAGTTGTAAACGCATAAGTTTAATTATAAACCGAAGTTAATCAATATGCCATACTAAATAACAGATTCAGGTTAAAATACTTCAAAAGAATTATGTAATTTTACAACTTAAATAAGCTACAATGAATTGGCATCCAATCAACTCTATAGATCAATTAGAACAAATTAAAGCAGCCTCCTTTACCACCCCACAAGTGATCTTTAAACATAGTACAACTTGCAGTATTAGCAGGATGGCTTTAGATAGGTTTGAACGCGCCGTAGCGCCAGAAAAGGTTGATTTCCATTATTTAGACCTATTGAATTATAGAATTATTTCAACTGAAATAGCCAGTTTTTTTCAGGTGCACCATGAATCTCCACAAGTGCTCTTAATTAAAGACGGGGAATGTATTTATGATGAAAGCCATTATGGTATTATGATGGACGAGCTTATATCCTTTCTATAATCATAGCACTTGCCCCTCCCCCTCCATTACAGATAGCTGCAGCACCATATTTTGCTTGATTGTCCTGTAGAATGTGAGTCAGTGTCACAATGATTCTTGCACCGCTACATCCAAGTGGATGACCAAGTGAAACGGCCCCACCCCTTGTATTCACTTTTGAAGCATCCAGCTTTAATAATTTCGTATTGACAATACCTACTACAGAAAAAGCTTCATTGAATTCAAAAAAATCAATCTCATCTGAACTTAAATTGGCTTTTTTTAATGCCTTTGGCAAGGCTAAAGAAGGCGCAGTTGTAAAGTATTTAGGATCATGTTCTGCATCCGCATAACTAGTTATTCTTGCTAAAGGCTTTAAACCAAGTGCTTTCATTTTTTCGCCACTCATTAAAATAAGAGCAGCAGCACCATCATTCATGGTACTTGCATTTGCTGCAGTGACCGTACCATCTTTACTGAAAGCAGGATTTAAACTCGCAATTTTATCGAATTTAACATTGAATGGTTCCTCGTCTTTATCGATTGTGATAGGATCTCCTTTTCTTTGAGGAATCACAACAGGAACAATTTCATTCACAAACAAACCTTTTTCTATAGAAGCCTGAGACTTTGTGTAGCTACCTATTGCAAATTCATCTTGATCTGCTCTAGTAATTTGATTTTCAGAAGCACATAGATCAGCAAAATTACCCATGGCAACTTGATCATAGACATCTACTAAACCATCTTTTGCCAATCCATCTAACATTGAAGTATCGCCATATTTATTTCCCCAACGTTGATGCATATTGTAAAATGGGACATTGCTCATACTTTCCATTCCGCCAGCAACAACAATCTCCGCGTCTCCTAATAGAATGTTTTGAGCAGCGAGTGCTATCGATTTCATACCACTAGCACATACTTTATTGATGGTTGTACAAATTACTTTATCAGGCAATCCAGCTAGTTTTGCTGCTTGTCTAGCAGGTGCTTGGCCTAAACCAGCCTGAATCACAGAACCCATATACACTTCATCTACTAAATTGGTATCTAATTGGATTTTGTCCAATGCACCTTTAATCGCTACAGCACCTAATTGCGTTGCGGTTAAATTTTTTAATGACCCACCAAAAGATCCAATTGGTGTTCTGACTGCGGCTACAATAAAAACTTCTCTAGACATAGTATTGTAAATTAATTATAAATAATAAATGGTGTTTATCTGAATTATTTTAAGCTTCTGAAGTTGTTGCAGCTTGAGGTTTTTCAAGCGTTTCGGGGATTAATCTTATTCCTCCATCTTCTAAAGTTATTTTTTTTGCCTTATACAAAATCCCCACATTCATCTTAAACGCTTTCTTACTTATTCCGAAAAATGCATAAATATCTTCTGGAGAGGATTTGTCATGATAAGGTAAAAAGCCTTTATGTAATTTTAATAACTGAATCAATTTAAGTTGATCGTCATCTAACTTCTCAACTCCTTGTTTCCCAATACCAATATCTAATTTATTATCTTCTCTGATTTTTTTAACAAAGCCTTCCTCTATCATTTGACCAATATGCAAATGGGTAAACACTTCATTTTTATATACTAGTCCCTGGTGCACTTGGTTCACAATAACAACATAGCCAATATCACTCTCTCTGTAAACTTGTAATTTAACTTTATCTCCTTCTCTTACAGTCAGAATATCATTGCTAATTTGGTTATCAATTTTTTCTGTTGCAGCAACCCTCCCAGTTTGTTTGTCTAAATAAAGTTTAACTAAATATTTTCCCCCCAATCGCATACTTGATAATTGTTGGGATACTGGAACAAATAAATCCTTCATTAATCCCCAATCTAAAAATGCACCCTGACCTGTAATGTCAACCACTTTTAAAGCAGCAATATCACCCACAACAGCAAAAGGTTCTTGTGTGGTGGCAATTAATCTATTATCAGAGTCATGGTATACAAATACGCTAATTGTATCACCCACTTGTAATCCGGATGGCACAAAACGTTTAGGTAACAATACCCCTTCTGCACCATCATCCATATAAAAACCAAAGTCCACCTTTCGGTCTACACGCATTAAATTAAATTGACCTACATTGATGGTTGACATAGCACTTGGTTTTATACAAAATTAGAACAATTCTGGCTGTTCGTCGTTAGGATCTTTGATGACTACTTTTGTTTCCCATTCCATTTCGATTGTTTTACTAAAATCAACCAATTTGGTACCTACCGCTTTAGACCCCATTACATCTACCATTTTACTCACTTTGAACTTCGCTTTTCTTACCTGAGTGCCTTTTCCAGATACGACCACCAAGACAGGTTCAACATGGGTCGTAACAGCAGCTACATAATTACCATTGCCTTCCTTAATAAATGAAAATGGGGTTTTTAAGGTAGAGGTTTCAATTTTGAAACGCTTAATATTGAATTGCAATTTCTCTTTATCTAAATACACCGCAGTGATCACTTTTAATGGATTGTATTTTTCTATAAAAATGACTTTCTCTGGATCAAATCTTTGTGTCAATTCTGTATCGGTGACTTCGTAAAAACCATCTTTGTCAATCACAATTAATTTCTCGTCTTCAAAAGTGCCTAAGTATAGTCCTTTCTCCTCGGTATTCAATCTACCAAACTTATCGTCAAACCATAATTTTCTGCCTAACAAAGTACTCTTACCAGCTTCTTTTAACTTAACTAACTTAACTGGATATTTTGTTACTTGATTGCCCACACTGGTTCTTCCTTTTACTTCTAAGGTCTCAAAGAAGAAGTCAAATTCTTTAATTCTTGCACTGCAGTTTGGACTCAATACAATTTTAACCGACTCGGCTTCTCCATTTGCGTTAATGGATAAATAATGTACTTTTGATTTTTCTAAATTTTTGGCTAAAACGTATTCTTTGTCTCTAGTGATACCAGTGACATTAAAACGTTTTGCATAACTAATTCCAGAAGCACCATCAACATAAATCATATTGTAGGTAGTACGTTCATCATTCTTCTGGAATACAGCAGCATGTAAAATATCTTTACCGATAAAAATTTTATCAGATACTTTCACCACTTTCATTGTGCCCCCTTTGGTAAATGCAATAATATCATCATAATCTGTACAGTCACAAAGAAATTCATCTTTCTTTAAACTTGTACCAATAAAACCTTCCGACCTATTGATATAAAGTTTCGTATTTGCAATGGCCACTTGTTTTACTTGAATGGTATCAAACTCTTTTAATTCAGTTTTACGCTCTTTCCCTTTACCGTATTTCTTTTGTAAGTTTTCATAATAACTTACTGCATAATCAACTAAATTTTCAAGATTGTTTTTAACTTCTTTAATCTCTGCTTCTATAGATTTGATTTGTGCAATTAATTCTTCAATATCTAGTTTATAAATTCTTCTTACTGGCTTGTCAGTTAATTTCAATAAATCTGCTCGTTCAATTGGCTTTTTGAATTTCTTTTTAAATGGTTCAAATGCTTTGTCAATAGCATCAATTACTTTTTCCCAGTTAAGGTGTTTTTTCTCAAGTTCTTGGTAAATTTTTTCTTCGAAGAATATTTTTTCTAAACTAGTGAAATGCCATTTATCCAATAACTCTTGCAAATGGATTTCTAATTCTGCTTTTAATAAGGCTTTTGTATGGTCTACTGAATATTTTAATAAATCACTTGCTCCTAAAAATTGCGGACGTTGATTCACAATCACGCATACATTAGGTGATAAGCTAATTTCACAATCTGTAAATGCATATAAAGCGTCAATGGTAATGTCAGGAGAAATGCCAGTCGCTAAATCAATCTGAATTTCAACTTCAGCCGCTGTCACATCAATGACTTTTTTGATTTTGATTTTACCTTGGTCATTTGCCTTGGTAATACTTTCCATTAATTGTGTGGTGGTAACACCATAGGGTACATCTTTGATAACCAATGTTTTCTTATCTAATTCTTCAATATGAGCCCTTACTCTAACTTTTCCTCCTCGTTTACCATCGTTATATGCCGAAGCATCTACCATACCTCCAGTTTGAAAGTCTGGCAATAATTCGAATTTACGTCCTCTCAAATATTTGACAGAAGCATCTAATAGTTCATTGAAATTATGTGGCAATATCTTAGTGGATAAACCAACAGCAATACCATCAGCACCTTGTGCTAATAATAAAGGAAACTTCATAGGTAAAGTAACAGGCTCATTTTTTCGCCCGTCATAACTCAGTGACCAATCCGTTGTTTTCCCATTAAAAGCGACTTCTAAAGCAAATTTGCTTAATCTGGCTTCAATATAACGAGAAGCAGCAGCAGAATCACCTGTTCTTACATCCCCCCAGTTTCCTTGTGTTTCAACCAACAAATTCTTTTGTCCAATATTCACCAATGCATCACCAATACTAGCGTCACCATGCGGATGGTACTGCATGCTTTGCCCAATAATGTTGGCCACTTTGTTAAATCTTCCGTCGTCCATTTCCTTCATGGCATGAAGGATTCTTCTTTGAACAGGCTTTAAGCCATCTTCTATTGCGGGTACTGCCCTTTCTAAAATAACATAAGAAGCGTAATCTAAGAACCAGTTTTTATACTGTCCTTGAACTCCTGATTCGTTCTCTGTTACCCTACTTAAATTTTTTTCTTTTGCCATAACTATACTAATTCGTAACGTCTAAATCCGATATGTATCTTCAATTCCGTCACTTAAACTATTTAATTCTATATAAACAATATCCGAAATTGCAGTTAATTCATGCCAAATATTCGCAGGAATTTGAACCCTTATTGGCGCAATCAATTCAATTGTTTTTTCTTCATTTGTTACTAAATCCTTCCAGTGTAAATTTGCTTTTCCTTTTACTAAAAGCATATCCTCTGGATTTTTGCCTGCCGAAATCCCTTTATGATAATGTTGCCCACTTATTGTTCCAGCATTTCTGTACAACAATAAAAATTCACCTGTCCTATTTGTACTAAAATAGTGAAGCGCGCCACGTTCATCAACTACTTTTACATCTATTGGTTGAACTTCTACAGGCATATTCAATTAGGCTTCAGATTCATTAATAACTGCAGAACCTCCAGGCATTTGAACAACCATGTCTTTCCATCCTTTAGACCAGTCACCAGCAATGACTATTTTTCCAGCTTCTTCTAAAGCCTTTAAACGAGACACAATAAATGCGTCTCCTAGTTTTACTTTCAACTTAGCCATGATATTGGATAAAGCACTAGGCAATTTTTGAGCATTTTTGGTAAGCAAGGATAAAATTTCTTTATCATAACAACCAATATGCATACTCACTAATTTTTTGCCCCCTTCTAAAAATCTTACTCCCTCGTTTTCTTGACACAATTTTTTCCACTCATCTGGGTCTAATTCAAATTCACTTAAAGTAATTGGTCTAGCTAATTTTTTTGCTTTTAGAAATTCTTTAGGTTCTATTTGACTTAAATGCGTTGGATAAAATAATTGCCCTTTTTCATTTAAAAAAGGCAGGTTATTTAAATACAAAACATGAATTCTGCTCTGGTATTCTTTGAATTGACTCATTAACCAATAATAGCCTGATACATCATGCGCATTTTGTCCCATCCATAACCAAATCATTTCATTCTCATCATGGTTCAATGAATTCAATAGTTGATGCACTGTTAATTTATCATCCACCATATCTAATTGATCTTCATAAGGAGAATGCGTTAACACATCTTTCCACCAATCTCTTCTTGCTTGATATCCTTCTGTTTCATAGATATCCATTAAAGGGCCAACTGCATAGTCGTCCTTTATCTCAATGATCTTTCCAGATAAGGTATCATCTAATTCAGTAGCAGCTTCTAAGGCAGCTATATCTGCGGTATTAAATACTATGTGTATCATTTGCTTTATCTAATTCAACTTTTAAATTATT